>NZ_JBVIPA010000018.1:43062-100875 GCF_055578365.1 Streptomyces sp. NPDC033131 | reverse complement strand
GGGCGTCGGTGAGGCGGGCGTGGCCGGGCGGGCCGGCGAGGGGCTGTACCCGGCGGCGGGGCCGGGTGGCGCGGGCCGCTCGGGCGTCGGTGAGGCGCGCGGGGCCGGGCGGCTCGATGACGGGCCGCACCCGGCGGGCGAGCCGGACGCTGTGGGTCACTCGGGCGAGCCGGACGCTGCGGGCCACCCGGGCGCCGGCGTGGAGCCCGCGGCCGGTCGGGCCGAGGGTGGGGGTGGGCACGGCGGGCACGCCCATCGCACCGAACACCTCGCCCGTCGGGTGGCCGTCGCTCTCGCCGAGCATCCGGACGTCGCCTTCGCCTACTGGGATCAAGGGCTGGCCCGGCTGGTGGTGGCGGCGACCGAGGAAGCCGTGAGTGACCGGGTCGTGGAGCGGGCGGCGGTGCTGGCCGAGCGGTACGGGCTGGTGCCGATGGCCGCCGACGACACCGTCGAGGAGATGGACCACCCCGGTGATCCCGCCGCCGTGCGGACTGTCGCCGAGGCGCTCGCCGCCGACGTGGTGGGGGTGGGGGTCGCGCTGGCGGGGTCCGCGCTGCGGCTGCCTGCCTCGCCGCGTCTGGTGACGGCCATGGTCACGCTGCTGCGCGAGAACCCCCGCTTCCGCTCCTGGCTGCGCGCCCGTCTGGGCAACGCCCGCATGGAAGTCGTACTCGCCGCCGCGAACGCGGCCGTGCACGGCGCCGGCCACTCCCCGACCTCGCTGGTGCTCGACGGGGTGCTGCGCAGCTGCCAGCTGGCGGAGGCGGTGGTGCGGACGGCCGCCTTCGAGACCGTGCACGACCACCTGTGCGCGCCCGGCCGGGACAGCGTGCCCGCGGATCCGGGCGTACGCCCGCCGCTGCGGACGTCCCCGGCCCAGGAGTACGCCGCCCACGCCTCGACCGGCAGTGTCCTGGGCGCGGCGGCGGCCCTGCTCGTCAAGCACAACCTCGGCGAGGCGGCCGAGGCCGTCCTGGCCGGCTCGCCCAAGGCCGCGCGGTACGGGCCCGCCGCCTTCCACGCCGTCCTGAGCGGTGCCCTGTCCCGCGCGGGCGTGCTCGTGCGGGACCCGGACCGGCTGCGGCAGCTGGAAATGGCCGGCACGGTCGTGCTGCATCCCAGTGCGCTCAGGACACCCGGCGCGGGCGCCGACCCGTGGACCGAGGCCGTCCTGGACGCCGCCCGCCGGGCCGGGCTGCGGGTCGTGGTCGTCGACGATCCCGCGCTCGCCGACTTCACCGGCCTGGCCGACCAGGTCGTCGACGCGGACCGGCCGCTGAGCGAGGTGGTGGACGAACTGCGCGAGGAAGGCGGTGTCGTCACCGTCGCCCGCCCCCGCCCGCACGAGGACGCGCACGTCACCCTCGGACTCCTCCGCGGTGACGTGGCCGTCGCCCTCACCGACGAGGACGGCCAGGTGGTGTGGGGCGCGGACGTCCTCGCCCCGCACGGCCTCGCCGACGTGTGGCGGCTGCTGATCGCCATTCCGGCGGCGCGTGGCGTCGGCCGTCGGTCACAGACCCTGGCCCGGTCCGGCGCCGCCCTGTCCGGCCTGCTCGTGGCGATCGGCGAGTCCCGCAAGGGCGGCGGTGGTTCACCTCTGCCCGGCCTCCCGCACGCGCCGGTCGACCTCGGCGCGGCCGCCGCCCTGTTCTCGGGGGTCCACACAGCCCTCGGCGTCGCCGCGGCCCGCGCCCCGCACCCCCGGCCGCGGGTGTCCTGGCACGCCCTGCACCCGGACGACGTACGCGACCGGCTGGAGCGGCAGGCGCCCCCGGAGCCGACCCCCGTCGAACAGGCGACCGCCCGGGCGCGTACGGCCGCCGACAGCGTCGTACGACAGCCCGCGCTGGCCCCCGCGCGCTGGTCGTGGCAGCTCGCCCGGGCCGTGCGCGGCGAGCTGGACGACCCCCTGACCCCGGTCCTGGCCGTCGGTTCGGCCGCGTCCGCGATCCTCGGCTCCGCCGTGGACGCCCTGCTGGTCCTCGGAGCCCTCGACCTGAACGCCCTGGTCGGCGGCATCCAGCGGCTGCGGGCCGAGCGTGCCCTGTCCGGGCTGCTCGCCCAGCAGAAGCAGAAGGCACGGGTCGCGGACGACGACGAGGGGGAGTCGGCACACCTGGTCGACGCCGCCAAGCTCAGTCCCGGCGACGTCATCGACCTCAAGACCGACGACGTGGTGCCCGCCGACGCCCGCCTCCTGTGGCAGGACGGTCTCGAGGTCGACGAGTCCGCGCTGACCGGCGAGTCCCTGCCGGTCGACAAGGACATGGACCCGACCCCGCGCGCCCCCGTGGCGGAGCGGCACTGCATGGTCTTCGAGGGGACGACGGTGGTGGCGGGACGTGCCCAGGCCGTCGTGGTGGAGACCGGCGACCGTACCGAGGCCGCCCGGGCCGTCTCGCTCGCCGCCCGCGTCCCGCCGGCCGGCGGAGTGCAGGCCCGTCTCCAGGAACTCACCCGTAAGGCGATGCCGTTGACGATGGCGGGCGGCGCCGCGGTGACCGGCCTGTCGCTGCTGCGCGGTACGCCGATCCGGCAGGCGGTCAGCGGCGGAGTCGCCGTGGCCGTGGCCGCCGTACCCGAGGGCCTGCCGCTGGTGGCCACCGTGGCGCAGCTCGCCGCCGCCCGCCGGCTCAGCAGCCGCGGCCTCCTCGTCCGCACCCCGCGCACGCTGGAGGCGCTGGGCCGCATGGACACGATCTGCTTCGACAAGACCGGCACCCTCACCGAGAACCGGCTGCGCCTGGTCCGGGTGGCCGACGGGGAGGGTACGGTCCACACCCTCGACCAGCCGGACGCCGCCGAGACGCTGCGGGCCGCGGCCCGCGCCTGCCCCCGCCTCAACGGCGACTCGGTCCGCCCGGTGCACGCCACCGACGAGGCCGTCCTGGACGCCGCCGGTCCCGACCCCGACTGGGAGCAGACCGAGGGCCGCCCCTTCGAGGCCGCCCGCGGCTACGCCGCCGCCGTCGGCCGCGCCGGGGACGGCTCACCCGTACTGGTCGTCAAGGGCGCCCCCGAGACGGTCCTGCCCACCTGCGCCGACCTCCCCTCCCACATCTCCGACAGGGCCCAGTCACTGGCCGCCGACGGCCTGCGCGTCCTGGCGGTGGCCGTCCGCCCGCTGAAGGAGGGCGAGCAGGCGACGGACGTACTCGAAGAGCCCCTGCGGGACCTGGAGTTCACCGGACTGCTCGCGCTCGCCGACGTGGCGCGCGAGACGTCCCCGGCGCTGGTCCGCGGGCTGCGCGAGGCGGGCGTACGGCCCGTCGTGCTGACCGGCGACCACCCGCAGACCGCCCACGCCATCGCCGTCGACCTCGGCTGGCCGGACGACGCGAACGTGGTCACCGGTGACGAACTCGCCGCCGCCGACCGCACGGCCCGCTCCCGGATGCTGCGGGACGCCGACGTCGTCGCCCGGGTCGCGCCCGAGCAGAAACTCCAGGTCGTCGAGGCTCTCAGGGACGCCGGCCGGGTCGTCGGCATGGTCGGCGACGGCGCCAACGACGCCGCCGCCATCCGCGCCGCCGACATCGGCGTCGGCATCAACGCCCGCGGCTCGGCCGCCGCCCGCAACGCCGCCGACCTCGTCGTCACCGGCGACGACCTGTCGGTGCTCATCGACGCGGTCCAGGAAGGCCGTGCCCTGTGGCACAGCGTCGCCGACGCCATCGCCATCCTCATCGGCGGCAACGCGGGTGAGGTCGGCTTCGGCATCCTCGGCACCGTCCTGTCCGGCGCCGCGCCCCTGTCCACCCGCCAGATGCTGCTGGTCAACCTGTTCACGGACCTGTTCCCGGCGATGGCGGTGGCGGTGACCCCGACGGAGAAGGACGAGTCCACAGCGGCGGAACCCGACGAACCTCTGGGCACGGCGCTGCTCGGTGCCCCCCTCATCCGCCAGATCCGCCACCGGGCCCTCACCACCTGCCTCGGCGCCACCGTGGCCTGGCTCTTCGGCCGCTTCACCCCGGGCACGGCCCGCCGCTCGACCACGATGGCCCTGTGCGCGGTGGTGGGCACCCAACTGGCCCAGACCCTGGCCGACCGCCGGGACAGCCCCCTGGTCCGCTTCACGTCCCTGGGCTCGGCGGTGGCCCTCTTCGCCCTGGTACAAACCCCAGGCGCGAGCCAGCTCTTCGGCTGCACGCCTCTGGGCCCGATGGCGTGGGCGGGCGTACTGGCGGCGATCGCAGTGGCCCTGGTGGGCCAGAAGGCTCTACCGGGCGTCGAGGAGCTACTGCTCAAGCGGTGGCCGAACCTGGCCTCGCAAACGGGCTGAGGGGGCCGAACCGCTTCGTGAACTTCCGCCGACCCGGCTGCTCTCCCCTCGCGGAGCAGCCGGGTCGGCGAAGCCGGTCGGTCTACGTGTCGGAGATGTCGAGCTTGCTCACCAGGATGGCCGAGGTGTCGTGCTCCCAGACGATGAAGTACTTGCCGGGCGCGTACTCGTCGCCCATCGGGTACGTGTCCCAGCCGGCGCCTGTTCCGGCCGGTGTCGGGTCGTTGGGGCCGTCGGGGTTGGCGAACAGCTTGCTGCTCGACCAGGCCGCGCCGGGGCTCCTGGTCCGGTAATTCATGGCGAGCCGGTCTCGGGCGGTGTTGTAGATGGTCAGATACCGGCCGGTGCTGTCCTTGGTGAAGTAGCTCTTGGAGTCGTTGTTGGGCACGTTGGTGTCCAGGGCGAGGTTGCTCCAGGACTCGCCGCCGTTCGTGCTGGTGGCGGTCAGCGCGAACGTCGGTGATGTGCCGTCAGGGGGACTGCTGCGGGCGACCATGAGCAGTTTGTTCGGGTCATCCTGGGAGATGACCAGCTGCGGTTCGCCGGGCAGGTGGTCGGTCGGGTTGGGGGCGGCGGTGCCGGCCGTCCAGTCCTGGAGGTTGGTGGAGTACAGCGCCCCGACCTTCCGGCCCGTCCACCAGACCGGCATGACATATCTTTTGTCGGCCATCTGGACCGGGCGTCCGGCGAGGGCGAGGTTCCCGTGGTCGGCGAGCGGCAGATTGACCGTGAAGTCGTGCCAGGTGTGCCCGCCGTCGGTGCTCTCCTTGGCGACGATGGCGTCGATCGGCAGGCCTCTGCGGTTCGCGGGCGAGGTTCTGCCCATGTACGCGAGGATGCGGTCGCCCGTCTTGTAGAGCTCGACGTAGTGCCAGGAGTGCTCGCTGGTCTCCTGCGCCAGCGTCTGCGGGCGGCTCCAGCTCGCGCCGCCGTCGGTGGTGTACGAGTACCGGATGTACCCGTGGTCGACGACCGGTCCCGAGGTGTCGGTGATCACCGTGGCGGTGGTGCCCTCCCGCCACACCACGACCGCGTCGTTCGCGCTGGTGCTGATGATGTCGGGGGTGCGCGGCCCGTCGCCCTCGGTCGCCGTGTTCTGGTAGACGACCTGCGGGGCGGAGATACTCGCGGCGGACGCGCGGTCGGGCGCGATGAGCAGGGTCACCAGCAGCGCGGCGACGAGACCGAGGAGACCTGCCAGGAGAGCCGGCCTGGGCCGTCGCGAGAACCGTAGTTCCGTTACCAGAGCCATTGCTGATCCTTGTTCGTGCCGCAGGTCCACTGAGCGGGCTTGACTCCGTTGGCCGTTTCGGTGCCGAGGACGGCCAGGCAGAACTTGCTGTTGGCGTTCGTCAGCCGGTCGATGGAGTCGTGTGCCCAGACCTGGTCGCCGCCGTCACCGCCGTCGCAGGTCGACTGGACGGAGATGGCGCCCTGCACCTTGCTGCTGCTCTCCACGGCGAGACATCTTCCGCTCGCCAGGTTCTTCACCTGGTAGCCGCCCGTCACGGGGACGAGCGCCCAGTACTGGGTCTCGCTGGTGCTGCAGGTCCACTGGATCAGCTCGGCGCCTTCGACGTCCGTGTAGGGGCCCGGCACCGCGAGGCACTTTCCGGTGCCCTGGTTGTAGAGCCGGGCGTAGACGGGGTCCGCGGCGGCCTCGGCGGTGACCGCCGCGGTCGTGGTGGTCGTGGTGGCGTTGGTGGTCTCTGCCGCCGTCGCCGTGCCGGTGAGTGAGGAACCGGTCAGGACAGGCGCGGTCAGCAGGGCGACGGCCGCCATGGCGAGGGGAATCCGGAAGGGTCTACCCATGGAGGAGTTCTCTCGATTCGGGTGAAACGTACGTGCTCAACACGTCACCAGAATGCGGAGCGGGTACTGAGGCTGTCGTTACCACCGGGTCCACAGGGCTTTGACGCTGCGTCTACTCGCCCTCGAACAGGGCCTGGAACCGGTATTCCGTGGGCGAGATCCCGTACGCGGTGCGGAAGGCGCGGGTGAAGTCGGAGGCGCGCGGGATGCCCCAGCGTGCGGCGATGGTGTGGACGGGCGTGGTGTACAGCGTGGGGTTGGCCAGATCGCGGCAGGCGCCCTCCAGCCGCTGAGCGCGGATCCAGGCCGCCACCGTCTCCCCCGACCCCTCTTCCTGGAAGAGCCGGTGCAGGTAGCTGAGCGAGATGTGGTGCGCGGCGGCGATCACGGGCGGCCGCAGTTCCGGGTCGTGCAGGTGCTGCCGGATGAACGCCCGTATGCGGGTGACCGTGACCCGGCGTTGGGACTCCGCAGACAGGGCGCTCTCCGCGTCCAGCAGGTGGGCGAGCCATGCCGCCAGCAGGTCGACCAGGACCATGCCCAGGCGCGGCGCGTCGGACGGCTGGAGGAAGTCGGACTGCCGGTCCAGGCCGGTGAGGAAGCCCGTCAGCAGGGCGCCCGTCCCCTCCCGCCCCGACAGCCGCCTGCCCAGCAACTCCCGGACCCGGGCCGGTGGCAGGGGCAGCAGCGCCTTGGAGAAGTCCACACCCACCCCGGTGATGAAGGGGATGTCCTGGTCGGCCGACGGCCGCACGCCGTAGGGCTGTACGTCGTACGGGCGTGAGGTGTCGGACAGCCACAGGTCGTGCGGTCCGTACGTGTCGGCCCGCCCCACGTGGTCGAAGCCCATTCCTCCGCCGAGCACCAGTGACAGGTGGTACTCCTCGGGGTCGGACCGCCGCACCAGCCGCGCGTTCCGCTGGAACCGTGTCGGCCGGATCCGGGTCGGCCACACGCGCACCGGCCCCAGTTCGAGCAACCGCTGCTCCGCCCGGAAGTCCGCGGCGTAGTCACTGCTCATCTCGCTGGGTGCGATCGCCAGGCTCATCACCTGCCGCCAGTACTCGAACCTGTCCTCCACCGGTACGTCCTCGGTCCGGAACACAGTCCCGATCATCCCGCCCCGACCTCCACCCACGTCCCCGGCGGTCCTGGTCCGTCACCGCCCGTGCGGAGAGTACTTCAGCCCTCGGCGTCCGGCTCGCGTTGCTCAGGCGCTGACGCTCGCCGCATCCCGGACGTCCGTCGCCTCCAGCCGCTCCGCGGTCCGCTCGGCCGTCCGTCGGGCCCATGTTCCGGTGGTCGCGGCGCCCAGGACGAGGACCACCAGGCCGCATCCGGCGAGGATCCACCAGCCGGGGACGGCCGCGGAGACGAAGGTGTCGCGGTACGACGAGACGGTCACGCCCGCCGCCAGGACCGCGCCGACCACCGCGACGCCCAGGGTCTGGCCGAGTTGCCGACTGGTGGAGGCGATGGCCGCCGCGACCCCCGCCTGACTGCGCGGCATGCCCGACACCGCCGTGTTGGTGATCGGCGCGTTCACGAAACCGAAGCCCACCCCGAACAGCACGTACCCGAGGAGCAGCGTGACGTCGGACGCCTCCGCGTCGAAGGCGGCGAACAACAGCCCGCTCGTCGTCATCGCGACCCCCGCGATCAGCAGCGGCAGCCGCGGGCCCCGGCTGCCCACCAGACGCCCCGACAACGGCGCGCACAGGAACGTCGGTACGGCCATCGGCAGCATCCACAGCCCCGCGTGCAACGCGTCCAGCCCCCGTACGTTCTGCAGGTACAGCGTCGACAGGAACAGGAACCCGCCCAGCCCGGCGAACCCGGCGACCGCGATCACCGTCGCCCCGCTGAACGGCGCCGACCGGAAGAACCGCAGGTCGATGAGGGGTTCGTCGCGCCGGGGCTCGTACCACAGGAGTCCCGCCAGCGCGGCCACCGCCAGCGCGGCGAACGGCAGGACCGCGGTGAACCCGGCGTTCGGCGCCTCGATGATCGCGTAGGTCAGGGAGGCGAACAGGGCGATCACCATGACCTGGCCGACCGGGTCGGGCCGCCGGGCCTTGGGCGCGCGGGACTCGGAGACGTAGCGCAGCGTGAGCAGCAGAGCGGCGAGCCCCACCGGCAGATTGACCCAGAAGATCGACCGCCAGCCGACGGACTCCACCAGCAGCCCTCCGACCAGCGGGCCCGCCGCCATGGAGATGCCGACCACCGCACCCCACGCACCGATCGCCCGCGCCCGCTCGCGCGGGTCCGTGAACGTGTTCGTGATGATCGACATGGCGACCGGGTTGAGCATGGAACCGCCCACCGCCTGCACCATGCGGAAGGCGACCAGCATCTCCAGGTTCGGGGCGACGGAGCACAGGGCCGAGCCGAGGGTGAAGACGATCAGGCCCGCCATGAACACCCGTTTGCGGCCGATCCGGTCGGCGGTGGATCCGGCGAGCATCAGCAGGGAGGCGATGACCAGGGTGTAGCCGTCGATGGTCCACTGCAGGCCCGCCGTACTGGCGTGCAACTCCCTCTGCATGGACGGCAGGGCGACGTTCAGGGCGGTGTTGTCGAGGCTCACGATCAGCAGGCTCATGCAGCAGATCGCGAGGACGAGCATGCGTCGACGGTGGCTGAGCTCGGGCATGCGTTCCAGCGTACGCCGATATCAATAGTGCGTCTAACTAACGACTGCCGCAGGGTTGCCTCCCCGTGCGCCCGGGCACGTGCCGCCGTACGCGACAATGGGGGAATGTCCACGCCCGCCTCCCCTCTCCAGATCGGCCCGCACGCCGTCCGGCCGCCCGTCGTCCTCGCCCCCATGGCCGGGATCACCAACGCGCCCTTCCGCACCCTGTGCCGGGAGTTCAGCGGCGGCAAGGGCCTGTTCGTGAGCGAGATGATCACGACCCGGGCGCTGGTCGAGCGCAACGAGAAGACCATGCAGCTGATCCGCTTCGACGCGACCGAGACGCCGCGCTCGATCCAGCTGTACGGCGTCGACCCGGCGACCGTCGGCAAGGCCGTCCGCATGATCGCGGAGGAGGACCTCGCCGACCACATCGACCTGAACTTCGGCTGCCCGGTCCCGAAGGTGACCCGCAAGGGCGGCGGCTCCGCCCTTCCGTACAAGCGCAACCTGCTGCGGGCGATCCTGCGCGAGGCCGTCAGCGGCGCCGGCGACCTGCCGGTGACGATGAAGATGCGCAAGGGCATCGACGACGACCACATCACCTTCCTCGACGCCGGCCGCATCGCCGTCGAGGAGGGCGTCACCTCCATCGCCCTGCACGGCCGCACCGCCGCCCAGCACTACGGCGGCACGGCCGACTGGGACGCCATCGCCCGCCTCAAGGAACACGTGCCGGAGATCCCCGTGCTCGGCAACGGCGACATCTGGTCGGCCGAGGACGCGCTGCGGATGGTGCGCGAGACCGGCTGTGACGGAGTGGTCGTGGGGCGCGGCTGCCTCGGCCGGCCGTGGCTGTTCGCGGACCTGGTGGCGGCCTTCGAGGGACGTACCGAGGACATCGCGCGCCCCTCACTGCGCGAGGTCGCCGACGTCATGGTCCGCCACGCCACCCTGCTCGGCGAGTGGATCGGCGACGAGGCCCGCGGGGTCATCGACTTCCGCAAGCACGTCGCCTGGTACCTGAAGGGCTTCGCGGTCGGCTCCGACATGCGCAAGCGCCTCGCCATCACCTCCTCGCTGGCCGCACTCCGCACCGGCCTCGACGAGCTGGACCTCGACCAGCCCTGGCCCACCGGCGCCGACGGCCCCCGCGGCCGTACCTCCGGCAACAACCGCGTGGTGCTGCCGGACGGCTGGCTGAAGGACCCGTACGACTGCGCGGGGATCGGCGAGGACGCGGAACTGGACACGTCCGGCGGCTGAACCCGGTGAGAAGGATCAGTCCTCGGACGGGTGCGGCGTCGACCCGTACGCCGTCAGGAACCGGTCCCGGAACGCACTCATCTTCCACACCGGCGCGTCCTTGGCGGGCTTCAGTCCGTCCGTCCAGTTCCAGGCGGCGATCTTGTCGAGGACCTTCGGGTCCTTCGCGACGATCGAGACGGGCACGTCACGGCTGGCGCCCGCGCCGCTGACCCGGGCGATGGGCTGGTGGTCGCCGAGGAAGACGAGGACGGTGTCGTCGGTGCCGTAGCGCTCCAGCCACTGGGTGAGGCTGGTGACGGAGTACTGGACGGACCTGCCGTACTCCTGCTGGGAGCGGGCCGAGTCCGTGAGGACGTCCGAGGGGTCGAGGCCGGCCTTCTGGATGGGGCCGAAGACCGAGCCGTCGCCGAGCTCGTCCCAGTCGACCAGCTTCGGGATCGGCGCCCACGGCTGGTGGCTGGACGTCAGGATGATCTCCGACATCAGCGGCTTGTCGCGCTTCCTGCCGTGCACCAGACGCTGGAAGGCCTCCAGCGCGTACTGGTCCGGCATCGTCGACCAGCTGAACTTCGGGCCCCGGTAGCCCAGCTGGAAGGCGTCGTAGATCTTGTCGAGGCCGTAGAAGCTCCCCTCCGGCCAGGCCTTCTGCACGCCGGGCATGATCCCGACGGTGTCCCAGTGGCCGGTCTTCTGGAAGGCCTTGGTGAGGCTCAGGTGGTCGCCGGACATGACCGTGCGGTAGCGCTGCTGGTTGTCGATCCACAGACCCGACATGGTGGTGGAGTGGCCGAGCCAGCTGCTGCCGCCGTAGGTCGCCGACGTCATCCAGCCGCTCTTCGCGTGGAACCCGGCCTTCGCCAGGGCCTCGGTGCTCGCGTCCAGTGTCCTGACGACACCCGGCGCGATCTTCGGGTCCTCGATCGCGCTGCGGCCGTAGCTCTCGATGAACGTGAAGATGACGTCCTTGCCGCGCAGATCGGGCAGCAACTGGCTGCCGGGCGTGCCGCCGAAGGTGTCGGCCTTCGCCTCCTTCGCGAACGCGGCCTCGTCCCGGAGCGTGTCCTGCACCCGCCGCGCCTGGATCTTCAGCGCGCCGCCGGCCCGGTCGGAGGCGATCGGCATGCCGTCGACCTGGAGGCCCAGAGCGGAGCAGGTGATCCAGACGGTGCCCGCGATCAGGGTGGCCCGGGTGCCGCTCTGGCGGTCGCGCGCCAGCAGGTTGCTCAGCCGGATCGTCGCCAACGCCGTCACGACGAGCAGCAGCACCACGAGGACGGCCGCGCCGACCGTCGCGCCCACGGCCGTCGCCTTGCCCATCGAGTCCTCGACGTACGCCAGGGCGTCGTCCAGCAGTCCCCAGTCGAGGATCAGGTTGAAGCCCCGGCCCAGGTACTCGATGAACCCCATGTCGAGCAGGTTCAGCACGGTCAGCGCCCCGAGGAGCACCCCGCACAGCGCCGCCACGATCATCCGCGGCCGGCGCGGCAGCGCGAGCACCACGACCGCTCCGAGGATCGCCTCCACCGGCAGGCGTGTGAACCGGTTGTACTCCAGCGCGCCGACCCTGTTCGGCAGCAGCAGGGCGCCGAAGACCAGGACGGCGGCGAGAGCGGTGACCGTCCAGGACAGGGCCCGGGCGACGGCGGGGTGCCGGGTGCGCAGGCCGCGCCGGCGGGCCAGGCGGGCCCGGAGCGTGGCGGGGGTGGTCTCCTCGTCGGGTACGGCTTCGCCCGTCGCCTCGGCCGGCTCGGTCAGCTCTGTCGACACCCGAAGGTCCTCCCGTACGAAGCCCGGTGATACGGCGGGTCCGACATGCGTCCTCGGATCCGCCGCATTCCCGTACGGTTCGCCTCCGTCCGGTGTTCAGCCGCTTCGCCCAGAGCTCGGCAAACACCGGGCAAACGCCGCACCAACCGCCTCGCGGCCGGTCCGGCCACGCGGCCCGCGGGCCCCTGCTACGCGCCTCCGACCGCCGTGAGCAGCGCCAGCGGCGCCGCCGCCGACCGCGACTCCCGCACGCACGCGTGCGGATACGGCACCGGCTCCGCGTGCGTGTCCCGGCCGTAGCCCGCGAGGACCTCCGGCAGCCGGTGCCCGGTCGCCGTCGCCGCGTCGACCAGGCCGTGCGCGACCGTACGGGCCTCGTCGTGCAGGCCGTAGCGGGCCAGGCCCAGCGCGATCAGCGCGTTGTCGTGCGGCCACACCGAACCCCGGTGGTAGGACAACGGGTGGAACGCCGGCTGCCCCGCGGCCAGCGTGCGCACCCCCCAGCCGGAGAAGAAGTCGGCTTCGAGCAGGCGCCGCCCGACGACCTCGCCGTACTCCTTGTCCAGCAGCCCCGACCACAGCAGATGCCCGGCGTCCGAGGCCAGCGCGTCCACCTGGCGGCCCTCGCCGTCCAGCGCGAGAGCCGGGAAGGAGTGCTCCGGCATCCAGAAGTCGCGCTGGAAGCGGTCGCGCAGATCCGCGGCGGCCTGCTCCAGCAGGGCCGCGTACACCTGGTCGTCCCACGCCGTGCGCGCCAGCGACGCGGTGCGGCGCAGCGCGTCGTACGCGTAGCCCTGGGCGCCCGCCGCCATCACCGGGCCGCTCGCGCGGCTGCCGTCGGCCGAGCAGATCGCGCCGGGGGAGTCCTTCCAGTTCTGGTTGGAGAGGCCGCCCTGGTCGGCGCGGTAGACCAGATAGCCGCGCGAGGTCAGCCCGCCGTGGTCCAGCATCCAGCCGATCGCCGCACGGGCGTGGGGCTCCAGGCGGCGGGCCAGGTCCGTGTCCCCGGTGTCCTCGACGTACGCGCCGAGCAGCACGAGGAACAGCGGGGTGGCGTCCACCGAGCCGTAGTAACGGCCGTACGGCACCTGCCCGAAGTGCGCCAGCTCGCCGTGCCGCACCTCGTGCACGATCTTGCCGGGCTGGGAGACCGACTCCGGGCCGGTCTCCGTCGCCTGGGCCGCGGCGAGCGCCAGCAGCGTGGCGGCGGCCGGCCGGGGCCGGTAGGGCAGCGCGAACAGCGAGGTCAGCAGGGCGTCCCGGCCCAGCAGGGTCAGGAACCAGGGGGCACCCGCCGCCGGTACGCGCAGCTCCTCGCCGTCCGGGCCGGTCGCCGGCACCTGGAGCGAGGCGAGATCGGCGAGCCCGCGCGCACAGGCCGCGGCCAGCTCCGGCCAGCCGGTCGGGAAGGCCACGCCCTCCACGAACTCGCCTTCCATCGCCAGGAGTTGGTCGTTCAGGGCGGCCGGGGAGCGCGGTACGCGCAGCGCCCGCTTGTCGCCGTGCGGCCGTGCCATCACGCGCAGTATCAGCTCGGCCGTGCCGTGCGGTTCGAGATCCAGGGTCCACACGAGGCGCCGGGCGCCGGTGCCGGTCTCCTCGACGCCGTCCGGGGCGGGCTCGGCCGTCACCGTCGTACAGGACCGCCACTCGCCGCGCTGATAGGCGAACTCCACACCGTCGTCGAGGACTTGACGGGAGCGGGTCGCTCCTATTTTCGCGTACGTACGGTGGTCGGAGCGCAGTTCGAACTGGTCGGTGAAGTCGGCGTCCGCGGTCACCGCGAGCCGGACCGTCGTCGGCACCGGGCGGTTGCTCGTCACCCGCAGGGACTCGACGAACGAGCCGTCACCGACGGCCTGTTCACGGAAGAGCGTGTACGCGGGCGGCTCCTGGCGTCCGCCGCGCGGCACCAGCACACAGCGCGCGGTGTCCCCGTCGGCGACCGGCGACAGCGCCTCGGGCACCGCGCCGTCCACGGTGAGCTGCCACCGGCTCAGATGCCGGGCGTCCCGCACGAACAACCCGTCCGGGGAACTGCCGCCCCGTACGCCGCTGATGTCCCCGCCGTCGCCCACGGCGGCGAACGTCTGGCCGTGCACGAGCAGATGATGCCGGTCCGTCATCCCCGGTCTCCTCCCCTGTCACTCATCTCGAACGTCCGGATGCCCGTGGGGGCCATGTCGTCCCCCGGGCCGGTGTGCAGCAGGTCGAGCGTGAGCGCGGCGGTCCAGCTGAAGCCGGTCGCCCCGCAGGCCTCACCGGTGTACGGGTCGACGTACTCCGCGAAGTCGGAGGTGTCGGCGGTGTCCAGGACGGCTCGGCGCAGGGCGTCGGCCCGCCCCTGTTCGCCGTGCGTGCGCAGCCCGCGCTCCACCAGCCAGCCGGTGTTGAACCAGGCCGGGCCGCGCCAGTAGCGGTGCGGGTCGAAGGCCTCGCCGAGCAGGTCGTAGCTCGGGACCAGGCGGGTCGAGTCACCGAGCCCGAAGTGCGTCCCGCCCAGCGTGCGCACGAGCGCGGCCGAGGTCTCCCGCGGCAGACCGGGCAGCAGCAGCGGAACGATCCCGGAGACACTGCGCTCGCGGATCAGCCCCCCGCCCCGCACGTCCCGGCAGAAGAACATCCCCTCCGCCGGATCCCACAGCCGGTCGATCAGCGCCGCCGTCAGCCGCTCGGCCCGCGCGTGCCGGGCCGTCCCGGTGGCGCCCAGTTCCTGCGCGATCCGCGCGAGAGCGTGCTCGGAGGCGATGAGCAGGGCGTTGAACGCGGGGTCCTCGACGGCGAACTCGCCGGCCCCGTCGGCGTACCCGCCGTCCCGGTAGTCGCTCGCCAGCCGCACGTACCGCCCGTAGTCCAGGTCCGTCGGCCGGTCCTCCGGCGCCCCGTGGTCCAGGTCGGCGCGGCGGAAGGAACGGGCGGGAGCCGGTGTGATCCTGCTCAGCGGGGCGTCCCAGCAGGGGCTGTTGTCCATACCCTGTTCCCAGGGGTGCACGACGGACGCCAGCGACCCCGCGCCCAGGTCCCGCCGGTGCAGCAGATACCGGTGCCAGGCGGCGAGCCGCGGATACACCGCGGCGAGGAAGCCACGCGCCCGCGACAGCCCCGGGTCCGCGCAGTGCACCAGCCACGCGGCCAGCGCGTGCACCGGTGGCTGCACGATGCCCGAGGTCTGTACGGTGCGCGGGGCGCCCGCAGCGCGCCCCGCGGTCGAGGAGCGCCAGAAGTCGGGGCTCGGGAAGTACGCGTCGAGCGGGACGGAGGGGTTGAAGACGATGTGCGGGATCCGCCCGTCGCTCCACTGGGCGTCGAGCAGCGTCGTCAGCTCCGTCTGTGCACGTAACGGCGACAGGTGGCGCAGGCCGATCGCGATGAACGCCGAGTCCCAGGACCACTGGTGCGGGTACAGGCCGTGCGAGGGCACCGTGGAGGTGCCGGTCCAGTTGCCTTCCAGCACCCGGGCGGCCCTGACGTGCAGGGAACTTGCCGTCGGCGGCGCATGTGTCGCGGACGGCGGATCGTATGCAACGGCCTGAGGCCCCGGCACCTCACCGTGCCCGGTAAAGGGTGGTGAGGTAATGGTGCGTACGGGCGTCAAGTGCCCGGTGTTGCGGGCGGTGAGCTGCGTTGCGCGATCCACTCAAGGCTCCCCGAAGACGTACGGCCGACCAGTTCGGTAGTGGCTACCGTAGGGTTACGTCTATTTAACACGCAAAACTCAATATGTAATGCAGGCTTGAGAAACACAAGGGGGTGCGCATGACCGGACGACCCGGCAGGACCGGCAGAACGGGAAGTCAGGCGAGCGCCGGAGATCTGCTCGAACTGGTGCGAAGCGGCCGTGCCACCACCCGGGGCGCCCTGCAGCAGGCCACCGGTCTCTCCCGCGCCACCGTCGGCCACCGCCTCGACCGCCTCTTCCGCGCGGGCTGGCTCCGCGAGGGCGCCGGCGGCCCCGTCGACTCGCCCCTCGGCGGCCGACCCTCCATCACCCTCGAGTTCGACGACGCGCACGCGGTCGTCCTCTCCGCCGACCTCGACACCCGGCACGCCCGTGCGGCCGTCCTGTCGCTGACCGGCGAGATCCTCGCCGAGCACAGCGGCACGCCGGTCGTCGAGGACGGCCCCGACGTCGTGCTCGGCGAAATCGGCCGCTGGTTCGCCGAGCTCCTGGAGAAGGCCGGTCACCGGCCGGACGAGGTCTGTGGCATCGGCCTCGCGGTACCGGGCCCCGTCGACACCGACACCGGCCGGGTCGTACAGCCGCCGATCATGCCCGGCTGGGACGGCTACGACATACGAGGCCGCCTGGCGAGGGCCTTCACCGAACACTCCGGCGCCGGGCCGGTCCCCGTCCTGGTCGACAACGACGCCAACCTCATGGCGTACGGCGAACAGCGCACGAGATACGCCGACTGCTCGGCCTTCGTGCTGGTGAAGGTGTCGACGGGCATCGGCGCGGGAGTCGTGGTCGACGGCTCGATCTACCGCGGCATCGACGGAGGCGCGGGCGACCTCGGCCACATCCGGGTCCCCGCGGGCGCCGACGCGCTGTGCCGCTGCGGCTCCTACGGCTGCCTCGCCGCCGTCGCCAGCGGTGGTGCCGTGGCGCGGCGACTGGCCGAGTCGGGGGTGCCGGCGGCGTCCGGCTCGGACGTGCGGGACCTGCTGGCGTCCGGGCACCCGGAGGCGGCGGCGCTCGCGCGAGACGCGGGCCGGCAGGTCGGGGACGTCCTGGCGACGGTCGTGACGCTGTTGAACCCCGGCGTCCTGATGATCGCGGGGGATCTGGCCGGAACCGCCTTCCTCACGGGCGTACGCGAACTGCTCTACCAGCGGGCGCTGCCACGCTCCACCGCTCATCTGGACGTCGTGACCTCGCGACTGGGGGAGCGGGCGGGGCTGGTCGGGGCGGGGGCGATGGTGGTGGAGCACCTGTACGCGCCGGAGCGGGTGGAGGAACGACTGGCCGCGCTGGGGGTGTGACCACGATCTTTTCCGGCGTGTTTCGCTCCCAAGACCCGTCCGCATGGTGAAATCCCGGCGTCTGTGACAGCGTGATTATCGCCACCCCTGATAAGGGTTGCGCTCAGATGAGCGGATCGTGATCGACTGCACTTCTCCAAGGGGTGGCACTCAGTGCCACCCCTTGATCGTTCATCGATCGAAAACGGAGGGGCCCACAGCCGCTCATGTGAGCCGAATTCTGAGGAAGTGAGCGCTCTTGTGTTCAAGAAGTGAAAACATCCGCCCGTATTCGCGTGCCACGCTTCGACTTTCGATCCGGTGGCGCACGGGTGGTTACAGGCGTATGACGGGCAAGTAGACGTACCCAGAAGCCTTTGATCTGGGTATGTTCCTGCTCGTCAGGGCAGCCACCGCGTCCTCGAGGAGTCGAGACCCGTGTCGGAAAACAAAGATCCCCAGGTAGCTGAGCACGGCACCAGCGTTGAGAGCGTGAAGTTCGTTTACGACTTCACCGAGGGCAACAAGGAGCTCAAGGACCTCCTCGGCGGCAAGGGTGCCAACCTCGCCGAGATGACCAACCTGGGCCTTCCGGTGCCCCCGGGCTTCACGATCACCACCGAGGCGTGCAAGGTCTACCTCGACAGCGGCGACGAGCCGGCGGCACTGCGTGACGAGGTGAGTGCGCACCTCGACGCGCTGGAGCAGCGCATGGGCAAGAAGCTCGGCCAGGCCGACGACCCGCTCCTGGTCTCGGTCCGCTCCGGCGCCAAGTTCTCCATGCCCGGCATGATGGACACGGTCCTGAACATCGGGCTCTCCGACAAGTCGGTCCAGGGCCTGGCCAAGCAGGCCGGCGACGACCGCTTCGCCTGGGACTCCTACCGCCGCCTCATCCAGATGTTCGGCAAGACCGTCCTCGGCGTCGACGGCGACCTCTTCGAGGACGCGCTGGAGGCGGCGAAGACGGCCAAGAAGGTCACCGTCGACACCGAGCTGGAAGCCGCGGACCTGAAGAAGCTGGTCACCAAGTTCAAGCGGATCGTGAAGACCGAGGCCGGCCGGGACTTCCCGCAGGACCCGCGCGAGCAGATGGACCTCGCCATCCACGCGGTCTTCGACTCCTGGAACACCGACCGCGCCAAGCTCTACCGCCGCCAGGAGCGCATCCCGGGCGACCTGGGCACCGCGGTCAACGTCTGCTCGATGGTCTTCGGCAACCTCGGCCCCGACTCCGGCACGGGCGTGGCCTTCACCCGTGACCCCGCCTCGGGCCACCAGGGCGTGTACGGCGACTACCTCCAGAACGCCCAGGGCGAGGACGTCGTCGCGGGCATCCGCAACACCGTCCCCCTCGCCGAGCTGGAGACGATCGACAAGAAGTCGTACGACCAGCTCATGCAGATCATGGAGACGCTGGAGAACCACTACAAGGACCTCTGCGACATCGAGTTCACCATCGAGCGCGGTCAGCTGTGGATGCTCCAGACCCGCGTCGGCAAGCGCACCGCGGGAGCCGCGTTCCGTATCGCCACGCAGCTCGTGGACCAGGGCCTGATCGACGAGGCCGAGGCGCTGCAGCGCGTGACGGGCGCCCAGCTGGCCCAGCTGATGTTCCCGCGCTTCGACGAGGACACGAAGGTGGCGAAGGTCGGCCGGGGCATCGCGGCGTCCCCGGGCGCGGCGGTCGGCAAGGCGGTCTTCGACTCGTACACCGCGGTGAAGTGGTCGCGTTCGGGCGAGAAGGTCATCCTGGTCCGCCGCGAGACGAACCCCGACGACCTCGACGGCATGATCGCGGCCGAGGGCATCCTGACCTCGCGCGGCGGCAAGACGTCCCACGCGGCTGTCGTCGCGCGCGGCATGGGCAAGACCTGTGTGTGCGGCGCGGAGGAACTGGAAGTCGACACCAAGCGGCGTCGGATGACAGTGCCGGGCGGGCACGTGGTGGAGGAAGGCGACCTGATCTCCATCGACGGATCGTCCGGCAAGGTCTACCTGGGCGAGGTCCCGGTCGTCCCGTCCCCGGTGGTGGAGTACTTCGAGGGCCGGATGCACGCGGGCGCCAACGACGCCGACGAACTCGTCGAGGCGGTCCACCGGATCATGGCCTTCGCTGACCGGAAGCGCCGCCTCCGTGTCCGGGCCAACGCCGACAACGCCGAGGACGCGCTGCGCGCCCGTCGCTTCGGCGCCCAGGGCATCGGTCTGTGCCGTACCGAGCACATGTTCCTCGGCGACCGGCGTGAACTGGTCGAGCGGCTCATCCTGGCCGACACGGAGACCGAGCGCGAGGAGTCGCTGAAGGCGCTGCTCCCCCTCCAGAAGAAGGACTTCGTGGAGCTGTTCTCCGCGATGGACGGCCTCCCGGTGACGGTCCGGCTGCTGGACCCGCCGCTGCACGAGTTCCTGCCGGACATCACGGAACTCTCCGTCCGCGTGGCACTGGCCGAGTCCCGCCAGGAGCCCCACGAGAACGAACTGCGCCTGCTCCAGGCCGTCCACCGCCTGCACGAGCAGAACCCGATGCTGGGCCTGCGCGGCGTGCGCCTGGGCCTGGTCATCCCCGGCCTGTTCACCATGCAGGTACGGGCGATCGCCGAGGCCGCGGCCGAGCGCAAGGCCGCGAAGGGCGACCCGCGCGCCGAGATCATGATCCCGCTGGTGGGCACGGTCCAGGAGCTGGAGATCGTCCGCGAGGAGGCCGACCAGGTGGTGGCCGAGGTCGAGGCCGCCACGGGCACGTCGCTCAAGCTGGCGATCGGCACGATGATCGAACTGCCGCGCGCCGCCCTGACCGCCGGTCAGATCGCCGAGGCGGCGGAGTTCTTCTCCTTCGGCACGAACGACCTGACCCAGACCGTGTGGGGCTTCAGCCGGGACGACGTGGAAGCCTCCTTCTTCACCGCGTACCTGGAGAAGGGCATCTTCGGAGTCTCCCCCTTCGAGACGATCGACAGGGACGGCGTCGGTTCCCTGGTCAAGCTGGCCGCGGAGGCCGGCCGCGCGACACGCCCCGACCTGAAACTCGGCGTCTGCGGCGAACACGGCGGCGACCCCGAGTCCGTCCACTTCTTCCACGAGGTCGGACTGGACTACGTCTCCTGCTCGCCGTTCCGGATCCCGGTGGCGCGCCTGGAGGCGGGGCGCGCGGCGTCACAGTCGGCGGGAAGCGACCACCGGTAGGCCCGACGGGCCCTGGCCGCGGAGGCTTCGACCTGCTGAGGCCTTGGCCCGCTGAGGCCTTGGCCCACTGAACGCCGGAACCGCCGACTGTCCCCGACCGACCCTCACCGATGGGCGGCGGTACCGGAGCACGAAGAGAGGGCGGCACCCTGTGCGGGGGGCCGCCCTCTCGGCATTGCTTCTGCGCGGGTGACCTCGAGGCATAGGGTCGGGCGCACGATGACCGACTTCCACACCTACGGAACCAGCACCCACACCGCCGACGAGCTGGTCCGGCTCGTCAGTGACCGCTTCGGATGGCGCTTCACGGAGCGTGAGAGCGACTACCTGGGCGTCTATCACCTGGCCGTCAGCCCTGACGGGCGGATCGAGATCCAGCCCAACCTGATTCCTGGCGACGACGGTGAAGACGAGCCCTTCCTCCCCGAACACCCGGAGGTGCGGGTGCTCTTGATGACCACCACCGCGGGGCCCGATCCCAGCCTGCAGGTGCATCTGGGCGCCATCGAAGGGCTCATTCACCTGACGTTCTGTCGATCAGCGTGAAGATCTTTGTCAGTGGTGTGACAGCGGCAACTGCAACCGGGCGCCAGGAGGATGCCGTTTGCCCCAGGGAGGAACACGTCGTGCGTCTGGTGGCACGCGTTGTGCAGCTCTTCGTAGCCGGGCCGTTTGGCGAGCGCGCACTCGGTCGACGGCGTGTCCGGGGCCTCGGACGCAGAGACAGCTGTGCCGGTGGCCACCGCCGCTCGTTTCCTGGACCGGGCATTGACTTCGGCTACACCTGCGCTCAGCGCCTCCGCCGTGCCGACCGGCCCCAGATGTTCCAGCCGCGCGTCCCACTCCTTGCCGCCGCCGAGTGGCCTCAGTTGGACGTATGGCCCGACGAACCCCATGACCCTACCGACCTTGTTGGACGCGGTGTCCTTCACGAGATCGTCAATGCGCGGTGCGTTCGTCATGGCAGCACCTGCCCAGACAGCGCCGGCAGCCGTTCCTCCGGGGACAGGACATAGACGCGGACAGGTGAAGCCGTACAGTCCATGGCGCGCGCACGCGGTACCGGCGGCCAGAGGTACGGGGCCCTGCGGTGCCTGGCCCATCCCAAAATGCGCGCCCACTCTCGCGGTGAAGGACATCGCACCGACTCGTGGGAGGCGGTTGCCTGAGCATCGGCGGCGCGATCGTTTCGGCTGGGTCTCCGTGACCTGGACAGGACAGCGATAAGTCCGTCCAGAACCCGTGATACAAGATGCAAGTCGACTCCTACACAGTCGGCCGCGCCCCGGACCGTGCCAGCGGTGCCGGGGCCTGGCATGGGGATCAGGGAGACGTACGACAGGTCTCCCTCGGCTTGTATATCCAAGCTGAGACGAGCTTAGGGCTGGGCGGCTTGGATATACAAGTGGCGCGAAGGGTGAAACGTACGAAAGGGCTCGGCGCCTGCTGTCAGGGCACGTCGATGACGTACTGGAAGGCGTGGCGGTCGCACGGCACACGTGAGTCCAGCACTTCAATCACGCGTCCATCCTCCACTTGGGCGCTGCGCAGCACCCTCGCCAGGGGGACGCCGGGCGGAATACGCAACGCGTCGACCTCTGAGGGAGTGGGCATCCGGATTTCCAGGTCCTCGACGAAGCGCACGATGCGCTGCCTCAATGGTCCGGCCGGATCCTCAACCAGGGCGCTCACGCCGCCCGTGATACGCCGAGACTCCTCCACTGGCGTGCCGGCGAAGAGCTCCTCCGGGTAGTACCCGTCGACCAATTGCATGGGCTCGTCGTCGATGAAGAACGCGCGTCGCCGAACGATCACCGAGGCGTTAGCGGGCGTGCCGAGCCGTTCGGAGACCTCGGCCGGTGCGGGAACCCTGTCCACCGACAGGATCCGCTGCTCTGCTCGCAGACCCTGGGCGGCCGCCTCGGCGGTGAAGTTGCTCATTCCGGTCGATCGACGCTCACGGAAGTTCGCGCCCGTCGTCTGCAAACGCACTGTGGGTTGCTGGCGTACGAAAACGCCTCTGCCCTGTTCGCTGATCAGAAGTCCGTCGGCTTTGAGCAGGGACAGTGCCTTGCGCACTGTGACTCGCGTGGTGCCGTACTGGTCCTTGAGCTCGTTCTCCGACTTCAGCTTCTCGCCAGGGACCAGCTTTCCCGTCGCGATCGCCGCCCGCAGGTCGTCGGCGATCCGGCGGTACGGAGGCAGGTCTTGGTCCGGCATGTGCGTCACCTCGGGATCGGCTGTCCTGGCAAGGCTATGCGAAGGCCCAGCCACTCCACTGCTTGACCCGAACGGCGACCACGGGACCCTGGGGAGGGGAGTCCTTGTACTGCTCGTACTTGTCGCACAACAATCCCACCGCACGGTCCCGCTCCTGGCCTTCCTCCAGTACGTTGCCGTGCCCGTCGGCGCGAGCCCACCACAGCGTGGACCAGTCCTCGGCGTAGTGGTCCACGAGGACAGCCACCGAGGGGTTCTCCCTGATGTTGCGCAATCGCCGAAGATCCCACGTGCTCTTGGGCTTGTGGTCGATCGCGAAGTACAGGACATCGTTCAGGACGATGAAGGTCACTGGAACGGCGTGGGGCACTCCCTGGGCGTCGGCTGTCGCCAGCCTGGCGACGGCTGACGCGACAAAGCGTTCGCGGGCGAGGAGAGGCGAGAGCTTCATGCGTTCCACCGTAGCGAGGCTCGGAGCCTGGGAAGAGGCCGTTCGCGGCGTTGAAGGCTCCCGCTTTGCGTAAGCGCCGGCCGTGCCGACCGCTGCTCCTGGCGGTGCGGCTCGCCGGGCCGTGGTGCTCCGTGTGGGCGATGGCGAGACAGCGGGCTTCGAAGTAGTTTCACAGTTGTGGGTACCGAGAATGCAGCCGTCAACTTCTCCGAGCTGGTGAACAAGAACAAGCAGACGCTTGGCCGACTCCAGGAATCACCGAGACTGCTCCTGCATCGCAGAGACGGCGAGGATCTGGTTCTCACTACCGCGGCGCGGGCCGAACAGGACCAGGCCGTGGTGTCGGCCGCCACCCGCATGCTGGCCGCGATGGCGCGCCGGGAGCCCGGAGGCACAGAACTACTCCTCCGCGTACTGCCGGATGCCTTTCCCTGGGTTCGCTTCCTGCCCGAGTTCGATCTCCAGGCCTTTGCTCTCGAACTGGTCGACACCATGCGAGCCGCCGACTCGATCGGCAACACCGCTTCCGTGGCCCAACTTCTCGTCGCCTGGCAGCACACCGCCGAGGTCTACTCCGACCCCGACTTGCTGGCCGCACTGACCAAGGATCACGGCGAAGGCCAGGGGCCAGCTCTGGAACCGGCGAGCGGGCTGACGGGTCAGGTGTCGCAGGCGACGCCGTCGTTGTCGCGGTCCAGGTGGGAGGCGTAGCCGGGTTCGCCGCGGTGGATGGGGGCGGCGCCTGCGGCTCGGACCGCGGTGCAGTTCTCGTAGGAGACGTCCGCGTCGGAGGAACCGTCGTCGCTGCCTGCCGCCGGCTGTGCGGTGACCGTCCGGGTGACGCTGACCCTGACTTTGACCTTGACCGTTTCCGTGGCGGTCACGGTGCCGGCCGGTTCGGGTGAGGCCGTCTCCTCCGCCGGGGCCGTTGCCGTCACGGTGACCGTCGGCTGCGGTTTGGCGGCCGTCGGCTTCGCATCGGTCGTCTTGTCGTCGCCGCTGGCACCTATGCCTATCCCGATCAGGAAGGTCCAGGCCAGGGCCGGCAGGACGTACCGCTTCCGGGCCCACTTGGGGGCGGGGCCGGAAGCGGTCGGGCCGATGGGCTGAGTGGTGTGGTGGTACGGGTTGGTCATGGCGTCCCCCTCAGGTGTTACGTGAGGGGATGACCGTATTGCTGGGCTCTCAATTGTGTGGGTGATGTGTTCATTTCGTGATCGTGGTGCGGTGTCACGTCCTGAACGGGCCGCGCACCTCGTACGTGATCCCGCCCGACGAGCTCCCCGTCGTCCCCCGCTGGCTGGAGAAGTACAGCCGCGTACCGTCGGGGGAGAACGCGGGGCCCGTGATCTCCGACGAGGACTGGCCGTCGATGCGGAGGAAGGGGGCGATCACGTCGGTCGGGGTGATCACGCAGATCTCCATGGTGCCGCCGTCCTCCGCGACGAAGAGGTCGCCCGAGGTGGCGCCGGTGATGTTGTCGACGCCCGTGAGCGGGGCGGTGCCGCCTGTCACCAGAGAGTCGTCGTACGCCAGCTCGTACGTGTTCGTCAGCAGGTTGAGCTGCCAGACGCGGTTGTCGCCCTTCGTGGTGAACCAGACGGTGTCGTCGGCGTAGTGGCAGCCCTCACCGCCGTTGAAGGACTTCGAGCCGGAGACCTGGGTGCGGGTCGTGGTGGGGGAGCCGTCCGGGTCGGGGACGTTCGCCCAGGTGAAGGAGCCTGACGTGGCCGTGCCGGCGACCATGACCTGGAGGGTGCCGGAGGAGAGGTTGCCCCAGGTCGTCGGTACGAAGCGGTAGAAGCGGCCGTTCGTCTCGTCCTCCGTCAGGTAGACCACCTTGCGCACCGGGTCCGCGGCCGCCGCCTCGTGCTTGAAGCGGCCCATCGCGTCGCGGCGGGTGGCCGACTGGACGCCCCAGGGGTCCGTCTCGTAGACGTAGCCCAACGACACCTCCTCGCAGGACAGCCAGGTGTTCCACGGGGTCTTGCCGCCCGCGCAGTTCTGCCGGGTGTTGGAGAGGATGCGGTACGCGCCCGTGATCGTGCCCGTCGACGAGAACTTCACCGCGCTCGCGCCGCCCGACGGGTTGATCTCCGAGTTGGAGACGTAGATCCAGCCCGTGCCGTCGGCGTAACAGGCGCCGCCGTCGGGGGCGTTGTGCCAGGTGTACGACGTTCCGGTGACGGTTTGGCCGGAGCGGGCGACGACCCGGCTGGTGAAGCCGCTCGGGAGCCTGATGCCGTTGGTGTCGGGGGAGCCGAGGGCCCCGTACGGGCCGGCTCCGGGCTGGGCGGGGGCCGCGTACGCGGCGCCTCGCCACAGGGTTCCGCCGAGGGCGGCGGAGGAACCGCCGATGACGGCCGCACGCAGGAGGGTACGACGATCCACGCTTGCTCCAGGTGTGTCGTGACCTGCCCGCCACCGGATCGGCGGCGGGGTGGCGCGGTCTCGGACCCTAGGGGCGGGGGATGGACTGCCTGTGGACGGGCTGTGAAGCGGAGGCGCGGTGTACATGACCAGCAACGTGCAGGGCCAGCACCTCTCGGCCTCGCTGGGTGGCGCTGCCCGGTGCGTGGCTGGTCATGGGTTCCGCCGACGGCAGCCGCACCACCGCGTCCAGGCCGCCCGTCGCCGCCGCGCGCACGCTCGCCTCGCCGCCGCTCGCGTGGGCGAGGCGCTGGACGAGGGAGAGGCCGAGGCCCGTGCCGCCCTTGGGGGCGCCCGGTGCGCGCCAGAAGCGGTCGAAGGCGCGGGCGCGTTGGTCGGGGGTCATGCCGGGGCCCTCGTCGGTGATGTGGAGGTCGACCCAGCAGGGGCGGGCGTCGCGCAGGGCGCGGCGGGCGGGAACGTGGAGGCGGGGTTCGATGGTGACGGTGGTGTCGGATGGGGAGGCCCGCAGGGCGTTGGACAGGAGGTTGTCCAGGATCTGTTCGATGGACCCCGGCAGCGCCAGCACCGGGCCGACGCTGCCCGCGAACAGGACCAGGGACACGTTCTGCCGGTCGAAGAGCGGCGCCCAGGTGCGGTGGCGCTCCGCGCAGACCGCGCCGATGTCGATCGGGCCGGGTGTGGCCGCGTGTTCCTCCAGTCGCGCCATGGCCAGCAGGCCCTCGACCATGCGGGAGAGGCGGTCCGTCTCGGTGACGGCGGCGGTGAGGCTGCCCCGGCCGCGGGCGGTGACGTTCGGTTCCAGGTTCTCCAGACGCAGACGCAGACGCAGACGCAGCGCGGCGAGCGGTGTCTTCAGCTGGTGCGAGGCCTCGCCGGCGAAGGCGTGCTGGGAGTCGAGGAGATGGGCGAGGCGGGCCGCCGTGCGGTTGAACGCGGCGGCCAGGCTGCGGACTTCGGGCGGGCCCTTGGTGACGGTCACGGGTTGGACGCGGCCTCCGCCCGCCAACTCGTGGGTCGCTCGCTCCAGTTCACGGATGGGGCGGCCGGTCCAGCGGGCGATGCCGAAGCCGACGAAGGTGACGGCGGTGAGGACGCCGAGCCCGCCCACGCCGAGCAACAGCCATACGTGGTGGACGCGTTCGTGGACCATGCGGGTCGGGAGCGTGAGCCATACGGCACCCTCCGGCCGTACGCCCTGGCCCACGGGTGCGGCGACCGAAAGGTACTCCACCCCGCCGATGGTGGAGGTGCGGACGTCCACCGTGGAGGTGCCTCGCAGGGCGGCCGTGATGCCGGGGCGGGACGTCAGGGCGCGGGACGCGTCCGGGGCCAGCGGGTGTGAGGTGGCGAGCGGTGTGCCCGTGTCGTCGACGACCACCAGTTTCCCGCCGATGCGTTCGGCGCAGTGGGCCACCCGGGCGGGCAGGTCCTGCTCTGCGCGGCCGGCGGCGAGTGACAGGGCCGCGTACGCGGAGACCGACTCGGCCTCGTCCTTCGCCGCGTTGACCACCCGCACCCGCTCGCCCCGCGAGTACACGAAGCCGAGCGGGATCTCCAGGCAGAGCAGGACGAGCGCGGCGAGGGTGAGGTAACTGAACAGGAGGCGACGGGTCATGTCGGGCCCCGTCGCTGCTCGTTCGGCTCGCCGTGCACCGCCAGCCGGAAGCCGACGCCGCGCAGCGTCTGGATCCAGGCGGGATGGCCCAACTTCTTGCGCAGGGCGGCGACATGGACGTCGAGGGTCTTGGTCGGCCCCTCGTAGTGCGGATCCCGGACCCGGTCCAAAATCTGCTGCCGGGAGTAGACCGCGCCGGGGTCCTCGGTGAGCAGCGCGAGCAGTTCGAACTCCTTCGGCGTGAGGGCGACCTGGGCCTCGCCGACCCAGACCTGGCGGGTGCGACGGTCGACGACGAGAGGGCCGGGTCCGGGGGCGGGGGGCGCCGCCGAGGCGGGCTGTTCGTACGACGACGGCGACGGCGGGGGCTCGTGGGGCGGGACCGGCAGCGGTGCCGGCGCGCGGTCGTACGGCGGGACCGGCGCGTGGTCGTACGACGGCATCGGCACCGGTAGGGGCACCGGCACCGGTGCGGGAGTGCTGGCCGCGCTCAGGATGTCGCAGACCGTGATCCGGCAGCACGTCGAGGAGGACACCGCCAAGGTCGTCATGGCCGGGAACGCGACCTTCCTGCGGCTGCCGAAGGTCATCGAGGCGCTGGAGGCCGCGGCGGCCTCGGGCAGGCCCCGGATCCGCCTCGACCTGACCGGCGTGACCCATCTGGACCATGCCTGCCGCAACCAGGTGGAGGAGTTCACGGCCCAGCAGCGGGGGAACGGCGTACGGGTGGAGTTGCTGATGCCGGGACCGGCGAAGCCGGTGCCCGCCGAGGCCGAACCCGACCTGCCTGCGGCCGACGTCACGCCCGGCCCCGGTGCCGAGTGGTTCTATCTGGACACGCGGCCTGTCCCGGACGATTACCTGGAGCGCCGCCCGCTCGTAGGCTGAACCCCACCTGCCAGCGGAGGGAGGGTCGGCCATGGCCGGCTGGACCGAGAAGGACATCCCCGATCAGCGCGGCCGTGTCGCCGTGGTCACCGGGTCCAACAGCGGCATCGGATATGCCGCCGCGCGGGAGCTGGCGCGCCGGGGCGCCCGGGTGGTGCTGGCCTGCCGGAGCGAGGCACGCGGCACCGACGCCGGGGACCGGATCGCCACCGGAGTGCCGGGCGCGGAGGTGGAGTTCGCGCGGCTCGATCTCGGGGACCTCGCCTCGGTACGGCAGTTCGCGGCCGCCTTCCCGTACGACCGGCTCGACCTGCTCGTCAACAACGCGGGCGTGATGGCGCTGCCGTACGGGACGACCGCGGACGGGTTCGAGACGCAGTTCGGCGTGAACCACCTCGGGCACTTCGCGCTCACCGGACTGCTGCTGCCCGCGCTGCTCGCCACGCCGGGTGCGCGCGTCGTGACCGTCTCCAGCATGATGCACTCGATGGCCAACATCGACATCAACGACCTCAACAGCGAGCGCCGGTACCGGCGTTGGATCGCCTACGCCCGCTCCAAGACAGCCAACCTGCTCTTCACGCACGAGCTGGCGCGCAGGCTGGCGGCCCACGGCGCGGACGTCGTCGCGGCGGCGGCGCACCCCGGCTACGCCGCCACCAACCTCCAGACCGCGGGTCCCCGGATGTCCGGCCGCAAGGCCGGCGAGCGGTTCATGGAGATCGGCAACCGCTTCTTCGCCCAGTCAGCCGAGGCGGGCGCGCTGCCCACCCTGTACGCCGCGACCGCGCCCGACGTCCCCCCGGACTCCTTCACCGGCCCGCACTGGGCGATGTGGCGCGGGAGTCCGGGCTCGTCCTGGCGGGCATCGTGGACGTGCAACGACGCGGCGGGGGAGCGGCTGTGGGCCGCCTCGGAGAAGCTGACGGGGGTGACGTACGACCGGCTGAAGGTGTGACGGGCGTTCCGACCTCGCGGCGGTCGGTCCTTCGGCCGGTCAGGCCACCGTCACCTGGCAGACGGGGCCGAGCGCCGGCATCCGGCGCCGGTACTTCAGGCCGTCGCCCCGCTGTCCACCACCAGGTCCGTGCCCACCGTCGAGGCGGCGGCGTCCGAGGCCAGGTGGAGGACGGCGGCGGCCACTTCCTCCGTGGCGGAGATACGGCCGAGCGGGACGGCCTGCCTCATCCGCTCGGCGCGGTCGGCCTCCGTCTCGCCGGGGAGCAGGGACATGGAGGTGTCGACGGCGCCGGGGCTGACCGCGTTGATGCGGACGCCGTCGCGGATGTGGTCGAGGGCGGCGCCCCTGGTGAGGACGGAGACAGCGGCCTTGGAGGCGGCGTAGGCGGCGGCTCCGGGGTGGCGGGTGTGGACGCCGAAGCTGGAGGCGATGTTGACGATCGCGCCGCCGGCCGGCTGGGTGCGCATCTGGCGGATCTCGGCCCGGAGGGCGAGGAACACGCCGGTGACGTTGGTGTCGAGCTGGGTGTGCCAGTCCTCCTCGGACAGGTCGGCCAGCGGGGCTCCGCCGCGGAAGACGCCCGCGTTGTTGACCGCCACGTCGAGCGAGCCGAAGTGCTCCACGGCGGCGGCCACCAGGGCCTGGGCGTCGGCGGCGCGGGAGACGTCCGCGGTGACGGCCAGCGCCTTGCCGCCCCTCGCCTCGATCAGGGTCACCGTCTCGTCGAGCGGCTCCTGCCGCCGCCCCGCCACGACGAGGTTCGCGCCCTCGGCGGCGAAGGCGAGGGCGACGGCCCGCCCGATGCCGGAGCCGGCGCCGGTGACGAGGGCGGTCCTGCCGGTGAAGCGAGCGATGGTGGTCATGATCTCCCTTTTTTCTTGACCGATCGATCCAGTATGAAGCGGTGAGAAAGGGCCCTCGGCGAGGGCCCGTGTCGGGTGGGTCGGCCTTCAGTCGAGCAGCGCCAGCGCCTGTTCCGCCGCCTCGCGCACCCGCGCGGGGTCCGACGACGCCTTGCCGACGACCTTGAGGCCCTGCGTCAGCACCAGCAGCATGCGGGCGAGCGCGCGCGGATCCCGGCCCTCCGGCAGCTCGCCCTGGGCCTGCGCGCGGACCAGGGCCGTGTGCAGCACGGTCTCCAGGCCGTCCCAGTTGCGCTCGACCTGTCGGGCGGCGACCGGGTCGTGCGGGGCGAGTTCCGCCGCGGTGTTGGTGATGAAACAGCCACCCCGACGCAGTTCCTCGGCGGCGGCCTCGTGCGCGTAACGCCGCACGACAGCGCGGACCGCAGGCAGTACGGGGCCCGGCTGGGACAGCTCCCGCAGCAGGTCCGGGAGCTGCTCCTGGTAGCGCTGGAGTGCCTTCAGGTACAGCTCGTGCTTGTTGCCGAAGGTGGCGTAGATGCTGGCGCGTCCGATGCCCAGGTGCTCGACCAGGTCGGACATCGACGTCGCCTCGAAGCCGCGCCGCCAGAACAGCTCGAGAGCTGCCTGCAGCGCGGCTTCGGGATCGAACTCCTTGGTCCTGGCCACGTCAGGAGCCTAGATGTAGTTGGAACGATCAGTCAAGAAAGTCGCTTACGAGGTCCGTACCTCGTACGTCGAGATCCGCACCGCCTCGTCGTCCAGGCACTGCCCCGACTCCAGGTCGAACCGCTGCTTCAGCAGGGGTGAGGCGACGAAGGGCCGGCCCCGCAGCGCCCCGAGCAGGCCGCGGGAGAGGACCGCCGCACCGCTGAACGGGTCGCGGTTGTCGATGGCGTAGAGGGAGCCGGCGCGGTCGCGGAAGAGGGCGACCTGGCCGCCGTCGGGCAGCAGTGCCGCCACTCCGCGGCCCGGCAGCAGCACGCTCAGGTCGCAGACCGTGAACCAGTTGTCGGCCAGCTTCAGTTGGATCTTCAGGTCGGTCGTCTCGGGTGCCAGTGTCATCGCTGGGCACTTCCTTCCAGGACGTCTGCCGGGTTCTCACTGGGGCGCATGCCGATGGACAGCAGCGGCAGGTCGGGCTTGATCTGGTCGCGCTCGGGGACGAAGCCGACGACCGGGTCGGGGGTGTCGGGCGCGTTCACGAAGGAGACGAACCGGGACAGCTTCTCGGGGTCGTTGATGGTCGTCGCCCACTCGTCGGCGTAGTGCGCCACGTGGTCCGTCATCAGGGACTCCAGCTCCTCGCAGATGCCGAGGGAGTCCTCCACCACCACGTCCCGCACGTGGTCCAGGCCGCCCGGGATCCGCTCCAGCCAGGTGGAGGTGCGCTCCAGGCGGTCGGCGGTGCGGATGTAGAACATCAGGAAGCGGTCGATCAGGCGGATCAGCCCGTCGTCGTCAAGGTCCTGCGCGAGCAGGTCCGCGTGGCGCGGGGTGGCGCCGCCGTTGCCGCCGACGTAGAGGTTCCAGCCGTTGGAGGTGGCGATGATGCCGAAGTCCTTCGACTGGGCCTCGGCGCACTCGCGGGCGCAGCCCGACACCGCCGACTTCAGCTTGTGCGGGGACCTCAGGCCCCGGTAGCGCAGCTCCAGGTCGATCGCCATGCGGACGGAGTCCTGGACGCCGTAGCGGCACCAGGTCTGGCCGACGCAGGACTTCACCGTGCGCAGGGACTTGCCGTAGGCGTGGCCGGACTCGAAGCCGGCGTCGACCAGCCGGGTCCAGATCAGCGGCAGCTGCTCGACGCGGGCGCCGAACATGTCGATCCGCTGACCGCCGGTGATCTTCGTGTAGAGGCCGAAGTCGCGGGCGATCTCGCCGATGACGATGAGGCCCTCGGGGGTGATCTCGCCGCCGGGGATGCGGGGGACGACCGAGTACGAGCCGTTCTTCTGCAGGTTGGCGAGGAAGTGGTCGTTGGTCTCCTGCAGCGCGGCCTGCTCGCCGTCGAGGACGTAGCCGCTCGCGCCGATGGTCGGGGCGAGGGAGGCGATGATCGAGCCGACCGCCGGCTTGCAGATGTCGCAGCCGTCGCCGCCCCGGGCGTCCTCGCGGCCGTAGCGGTCCAGGAGGTCCTGGTAGGTGTTGATGCGCAGGGCGAGGACGATCTCGTACAGCTCCTCGCGGGTCTGCGAGAAGCAGCCGCACAGGCCCTTGTCGACCTCGACGCCGTTGGCCTCCAGCTCGGCGGTGACCAGCTGGCCGAGGACCTTGACGCAGGAGCCGCAGCCGGTACCGGCCTTGGTGCACTTCTTGACCTCGGGCACGGTCGTGCACTGGTGGTCGGTGACGGCCCCGCGGATGGTGCCCTTCGACACGTTGTGGCAGGAACAGATGACCGCCTCGTCCGGCAGCGCGGACGGGCCGAGCTGGACGCTCTCACCGGAGCCGGCGGGCAGGACCAGCGACTCGGGGGAGACCGGCGGGACCGACCCGGTGAACGCGCGCAGCGTGCCGTACGCCTCCGCGTCGCCGACCAGGATGCCGCCGAGCAGCGTGCCGTCGCGGCCGATGACCAGCTTCTTGTACAGGCCCGAGCGGGAGTCGGAGTAGACGACGTCCAGGCAGTCCTCGGTCGCGCCGTGCGCGTCGCCGAAGGACGCCACGTCCACGCCGAGCAGCTTCAGCTTGGTGGACAGGTCGGCGCCGGTGAACTCCGCCTCGTCCTCGGCGATCGTCGCGGCCACGGTCTCGGCCTGCTCGTAGCCGGGGGCGACCAGGCCGTACACCCGGCCGTCGGAGGCCAGCGCGCACTCGCCGATCGCGAACACGTGCGGGTCGCTCACCGTGCGGCACTGCTCGTCGACGCTGATGCCGCCGCGCTCGCCGACCGTCAGACCGCAGTCGCGGGCCAGCTGGTCGCGGGGGCGGACACCGGCGGAGAACACCACCAGGTCGGTGGCGAGTTCGGAGCCGTCGGACAGCTTCATGCCGGTGACCGCGCCGGACTCGTCGACCACGATCTCCTGGGTGCCCACGCCCGTGTGGACGGACAGGCCCATGTCCTCGATGGTGCGCAGCAGCGCGGCGCCGCCGCCCTCGTCGACCTGGACCGGCATCAGGCGGGGGGCGAACTCCACGATGTGGGAGGTGAGACCGAGGCCCTTCAGCGCACCGGCCGCCTCCAGCCCGAGGAGACCGCCGCCGACCACCGCACCCGTCGTCCGCGTCTTGGCGTACTCCTCGATGGCGAGCAGGTCCTCGATGGTGCGGTAGACGAAGCAGCCCTCGGCGTCCTTGTTCGGGACCGGCGGGACGAAGGGGTACGAGCCGGTGGCGAGGACCAGGACGTCGTAGTCGACGGTCAGTCCGGAGCGGGCCGTCACCCTCTTCGAGGTGCGGTCGACCGTCTCGGCGGGGTCACCGACGTGCAGCTCGATGCCGTGGTCGGCGATGAACCGCATGTCCGTCATCGAGAGTTCCTCGGGCGTCTTGCCCGAGAAGTACGAGGTGAGCTGCACGCGGTCGTACGCAGGACGCGGCTCCTCGCACAGCACGACCACGCGGTGCGTGGCGGTCAGGCCGCGCTCGGCGAGCGCTTCGAGGAAGCGCTGGCCGACCATGCCATGGCCGACGAGCACGATCGTGGGGGTGTCCGTGGACATCAGGAGCCTCCATCATTGGTGAGCAGGTGGAGCAGGGGGCCGCCGTCGGACGGGAGCGGCTCTGCTCCCTCCCAGGCGCGCGCGAGCGCGCCGACGGTGCCGAGTTCGCCGACGAGGACCCCGCCGACCAGGCGGTCGTCGCGGACGACGACCTTGCGGTAGGTGCCTCGGGTGGCGTCGGCGAGCTGGACCACGTCATCGCCGGGAAGGGCCTCCGTCTCGCCGAACGCGGCGAGGTCGAAGGCGGTCTGCCCGGCGAGGGTGAGCCGGGTCAGCGAGCGGGTGCCGGTGTAGCGGGCGTGCGCCCGGCCGGCCAGCGACTCGGCGAGCACGTCGGCCTGCTCGAGCGCCGGGGTGGCCAGTCCGTAGACCGTGCCGTCGTGCTGCGCGCAGTCGCCGATCGCCCTGATGTGGGGGTCGGAGGTGCGCAGTTCGTCGTCGACGACGACGCCCTTGCGGACGTCGAGGCCGGAGATCTGGGCGAGGCCCACGCGCGGGTGGACCCCGCAGGCCAGGACCACGAGGTCGGCGTCGAGGGCGTATCCGTCGGACATCTCCACCGAGCGGACCGTGCCGCCGACGCAGCGCACGTCGCGGACCCGGCACTCGGTGTGGATCTCGACGCCGAGGTCGGTGAGGTGCCGCCGGACCAGCTTGGAGGCGGACGGGTCGAGCTGGCGCTCCATGAGCCGCTCGGACTGCTGGGCCAGGACGACCTGGGCGCCGCGCAGGGCGAGCGCGCGGGCCGCGGACACTCCGAGGAGCCCGCCGCCGATGACGACCGCCTTGGTGCCCGGCCGCACCGCCTTGGACAGGCCCAGGCAGTCGTCCATCGTGCGGAAGGCGTGGACGCCCTCGGGCAGCACGTGGTCGGGGCTGAACAGGCCGCGCAGAGGCGGAAGTACGGGGTTGGAGCCGGTGGCCAGGACGAGCGTGCCGTATGCGATCTTCGTGCCGTCCGCACACTCCACGGTCCGTCCGGCCCGGTCGATGCCGGTGACCCGGGCGTGCGTCAGCTCCGCGGGGGCCGGGAGGGCGATCACGTCGGGGCTGTAGCGGCCGGCCAGCACCTCGGCGAGCAGGACCCGGTTGTAGGGCCGGTGCTCCTCCTCGCCGATGAGCGTCACGGGAACGCCGAGCTCACCGAGCCGCCGGGCGAGACGGACGCCCGCGATGCCGGCGCCGATCACCACCACACGCGTATTCGAGGTCATGTCTAGGAGCGTGCGTTGCCGGTGTTACCCGGCCGCATCACGTCTGTTTCCCGCGGGGAACGCTGCCCTCAGCGGGGGCGGTGGAGGGATGTGAGGGTTGGGGGCGGGCGCCGGGGGCGCGCTGTGAGGCGGGGCACGGCGGGAGCGGGCCGGGGCCGGCGGGAGCGTCGGGATCCGTGCAGTCGGCATCGTCTACGACCGGAGGCGGCGCGAGCGGTCAGGGGCCGGGTTTCACCAGCTCACGCCCGGAGGGGCGATGGCCGGCCCGGCCCGGGACATCCTGGTTCGACGGCCCCGGGCCCTCAGCCTGAGGAAGGGCAGCGGCTTCGTCCGCGTGGTGCCGCTGACGGTGGTGTCGCCCTGGTGGCGAAACTGGCGTACGAGCAGTGGGCGGCGTGAGCCGACTCACTGCCGGAACGTCATGTCGACGTGCCAGGTGTCGCCGGACGCGCACGGCTGCCCGTCGCCGGACGTCCGTCGGTCGTGAAGACGCCGTCGACGCCGGCCTTCTCGCCGCCCGCGGACGACGGGAGGATGCCGCACACCTCCGGGACGGTGGTGACCGACTGTCGCGGTGACCGAACCCGTCGATCATCCGGCGCGGCTGCCCGTGAGGTGTGCGAACGCGACGACGTTGCCCTGATAGCCGGTGCTCCGTGAGTAGCCGCCACCGCACGTGATCACCCGCAGCTCCGGCCCCCTGGCCGCCCCGTACACCTTCGCGTCGGGGAACCCCTTCGCGTCGTACACCTCGACCGCGTCCACGGTGAAGACGGCGACGCCTCCGTCACGCCGGTCGACCTCGACGACCGCGCCCTTCTTCAGGGCGCCGAGGCCGTAGAAGACGGCGGGGCCCTCGGCGTTGTCGACGTGGCCCGCGACGATCGCGGTGCCCGCCTCGCCGGGGGTGGTGCCGGCCTCGTACCAGCCGGCGAGGTTCTTCCGCGCGGCGGGCGGGACGTCGAGGCTGCCGGTCGCGGTGAGGCCGAGGCCCGTCAGGGGGGCGTTCACGCTGATCGACGGGATGCGGATCCGGTCGGGCGGGGAGGGCGGCAGCGCGGGCGCGGCGGACCGCTGGGCGCGCGGGTCGACGCGGGCCTCGGCCGCCGACGGCTGCGGCGGGGCGTGTGTCTCGGCGCCGCTGCGCAGCAGCCACGCGCCGGAGCACAGGGCCGCGACGGTGACGGACGCTATCGCGGCGTTGCCGAACCTGGGCATGGCGAAGGCCCCTTCCAGAGGTGCTGGGCCCGCTTCCCCCTCCGGGCCGCGAGGGGCGTCGGACCCGGAGGAGGAGGGGCATGCGGTACCGGCGGACGGACAGCGGAGGGTGTCCGTCAGATCCCGTCGCCTCTCGCCCGGCGATGCAGGAGCCAGGTACCGCCCGCGGCGGCGACGGCGAGAGCCGCCACGCCGGCCGCGGTCTGTACGGGGTCGGGGCCCAGTGCGCCGCCGACCCCCGTCTTCACACTTCCTCGTGGAGCCACCCACTCGCGCGCGGACGTCAGCGTGACGACCAGGTCGCCCGTGACCCGCCGGCCGCTCTCCGCGCACGTCGCGACGACCTCGTACGTCCCCGGCTGTGCGCTCGGCGGCACCTGGAACCGCCCGGTCGCATCGCCCTCGTGCGTGCCGGGCGCCAGCGTGAACGCACCGGCGCCCACCGCGCTGGCGTCGCCCGCCGCCGTCCCGCCGTCCCCGCAGTCCGCGGTGTGCACCGTGATCTGCCCGCCCGGAACGGCGGAGGGCGGGTAGACCTCCAGGCCGCCGGTACTGCCGCCGGTACTGCCGCCGTACGCGGGCCCGGCGCCGAGGCCGGTGACGGCGACGGCGACGGCGAACGCGGTACCGGACAGCAGACGGGCGGTACGTCGCATCGGTGCTCCCTCGGGCTCTGCGGTGTACGTCGGTGGTGGGGTGCTCCTCCGAGGTAAGTGGCACCGAGCCCGGACCGCTTCCTGAGGGTGCGTCAGAAATGGGGTGAATGGGTGTCAGCCGGGGCCCGAATCGAGGGCTGCGGGCGGCATTTCAGCAGGTCATCGGCGCGAGGCGGATGAGCAGCGAAAAGAACCCGAAGAGCGCAGGGCGGGGGTGTGAACGGGTGACCGGGCCGCCGGCCCCACAAGCGGGGCGGGCAGACGGACGGCGGCGGGGCGTAACCGCCGTATGAGCGACGCCGCCGTGGGCTCGGCCCGGTCCCCCGCACAGGCGGCGATGGTGCCGGGGTGCGGGGCTCGGTCGGGCGGCTATCCGCGAGCGGGCTCCCGGGCGTCACCGGGGTGCGGGCCGGGCCAGATGGCCGAGGCGTCGTCACGATGAGGGTCGGGCAGCCGGATCGGGCGGACCGGGATCGTACGGCTGTGTTGCTCGCTCACGGCTGTCCACGGCACGGGACGCCCGGAGTAGCACAGGGCCGTGAGGGCGAAGACGTTGTCGGCGTAGACCTCGACGTATTCACCGACGGTGACGATGCGCAGAGTGCCGGCGGGTTTGGCCAGGACGGTCTCGCCGAGGCGGGTGCCGTCGGGGCCGGTGACCCGGAGGTTCTTGCCGTCGCAGCCCAGCGCCAGGACGGTTAGACCGCTGCCCGCGGTGTCGGTGCGCAGGGTGATGTCGACGCGCCCGGTGATGTCGAGGTCGCCGACGGCGTGCAGGGTGGGGCGGTCCGTCTCCTCGCCGAGCCAGGCGTCCAGACCGGGCCACCATTCCAGGCGGGGTGCCGAATCCTCCGGTACGACCAGGGACTTGGGCTGGGCGAGCATGCCCCGGCAGGGGGCGCCGGTGTCGGTGAGGCCGATCTGACGGGGGGTGGTGTGCAGGACGACACGGGAGCCGTCGGGCGCGGCGATGACGCGAGGGGCGTAGGAGCCGGTCGGCCCGAGGGGGCCGCGCCGGGTCCAGGGGCCCCGCAGGCTCGGGGCGGTCCACGACTCGAACCCGCGGGTCGCGCCGATGGAGCCGAGCAGCAGCCAGCTGCCGTCGTCGAGGCGTTCCAGGACCGGGCACTCCAGCTCGTCGACGTCGCCGGGTGACACGAGCGGCGGCTGGACGGTCCAGTGCTCCAGGTCGTCGGAGGTGGCCCAGGCGACGCAGCCGCTGACCTCCACCGGGAGGGACGTGTCGCTGGCGCAGACGACCATGATCCAGCCGTCCGTCTCGTCGTCGCGTACGACGAAGGGATCGCGCCAGGCCATCTGCTCGCCGGTGCGGTACCAGCGCGGGTCCGCCTCGGCGACCGGCCGGGTGCCGTGGCGCCGCCAGCCGGTGCCGTCGGTGCGGTCGGAGTACGCCAAACCCACGGACTGCAGCGGCCAGTGGCCCGGCGTCAGCCCGCTGACCCCGGTGTAGAACATCGCCATTCCCTCGCCGTGCCGGAACGGGTGCATCGTCCACACCGCCTGCTGGTCGAACCGGCCCGGCAGGCCGACCCCGAAGGCGGTGCCCTGCGGCTGCCAGCCGACCAGGTCGGTGGAGGTGGCCCGGCCGTAGGAGGTCTCCATCCGCAGGTGGTCGAACTCGGTTGTCCAGGGCCCCTGCAGGTGCAACACCGCGTAACTGCCGTCCTCGTCCCGGAGCAGGGCGAAGTCGTTCACGCAGAGGCCGGGCGGGGCGTATCGCATGCGCAGTTCCTGTCGGCTCCCAGCGCCCAAGCGTGTGCGCTGACCTTCGAAAAAAACGAACTCTCCTGAGAATCGGCCCCAGTAAATATGAACGCAAACGCTTGCGCAACAACGAGGTCGGGTTTACGGTCACGTCACCCACAGATCACACCGACGTGAAATCAACGGGAGGAACTGCGCCGTGACGGCCAGCATCAACGACGTCGCCCGGGCGGTCGGCGTCTCCGCGTCCACCGTGTCCCGTGCCCTGCGCGGCCGGCCGGGCGTGTCCGACGAGGTACGGGACCGGATCACGGCCGTCGCCGCCCAGCTCGGCTACACCGCGTCCCGCTCCGCCTCCAGCCTGGCCAGCGGCCGCACCTTCACCATCGGCGTCCTGGTCCCGTACGTGGGCCGCTGGTTCTTCGGCACCGTCTTGGACGCCGCCGAGCGCGAGTTCAGCGCCGCCGGGTACGACGTGCTGCTGTACAACCTCGGCTCGCCGGAGACCCGCAAGCGTTTCTTCGCCGGGCTGCCGGTCCGCAAGCGGGTGGACGCGGTGCTGACGCTCCTCATCCCTGACGAAGAGGAGTCCGCCGCGCTGCGTTCCCTGGGGGTGCCGCTGGCCACCACGGTCGGCGGCACCCGGCCCGGCTTCACCGTCGTCGGCATCGACGACCGGGCCGGCACCGAAAGTGCCGTACGGCATCTGGTCAACCTCGGCCACCGCCGCATCGGCATGATCTCGGGCGCCAGCGGGCCGCTGCACTGGACCACTCCCGTCGAGCGCCGCCAGGCGTACCTGGACGTCCTGGCCGACGCCGGCATCGAGCACGATGCGGCCCTGGAGGCGGACGGCGACTACACCGTCGAGGGCGGCGAGCGGGCCATGACCGAACTGCTGGCCGCTTCCCGCCCGCCGACCGCCGTGTTCGCGCAGTCCGACGAGATGGCGATGGGCGCCCTGCGTGCCCTGCGCCGCCACCGGCTGGGAGTGCCGGAGGACGTGTCCGTCGTCGGCTTCGACGACCACGAACTCGCCGACGTGGTCGGCCTGACGACCGTGGCCCAGCCGGTCGCCGAGCAGGGCGCCGAAGCCGCCCGGCTGCTGCTGCGCCAGCTCGACGAGCCCGACGCCGAGGCGCCGGGCCAGGTCCAGATGCCCATCCGCCTCGTCCTGCGCGAGACCACCGCCCCACCCCGCCCGCGCGGACCGCAGTAACGCCCCCCGACCCTCCACCCTTTGAGCCCCACCCCCCGCTCCGCCATGTGCTCCAGCACCCCGAACCCTCGCCCCAGCACGGAGGCACCACCATGAGCTCGACCAGCCGGAAGTACCGCCGCACAGCCCGGACGGGCCTCGCTCTCGCCCTGCCCCTGGCGGCACTGGCCGCCTGCGGCGGGGGCGGCGGCACCGACGCCTCCGCGGAGGCGGGCAGCGGCAAGGGCACCATCAGCGTCTGGGCCCACCAGGGCCAGAAGAGCGAGGACGCCGCCGTGCAGGCCGCCGTGAAGTCCTTCAACTCCTCGCAGAGCGCCATCAAGGTCGAGCTGAAGCTGATACCCGGCAACGACTACACCAAGACCATCACCGCCACCAGCGCCTCCGAGCTGCCGGACGTGATGGAGTTCGACGGCCCGACGATGGCGAACTTCGTCTACAACAAGAAGCTCGCCCCCATCGACGACTACGTCTCCACCAAGACGCTGGCCAACGCCACCGACGCGATCAAGTCGCAGGGCGAGATCGGCGGCAAGCACTACGGCCTGGGCATGTACGACTCGGGCCTCGGTATCTACGGCAACAAGAAGCTGCTGGACGCGGCCGGCGTGAAGTACCCGACCAGCCTGTCCGACGACTGGACGGCCGAGCAGTTCACCGCCGCGCTCGAGGCGCTGAAGGCCAAGGACTCCGACGGCAAGACGCTCGACATCCAGGAGAACAACGGACTGGCCACCGAGTGGGGCACCTACGGCTTCGCCCCCGTCGTCTGGTCCGCCGGCGGTTCGCTGCTCAAGGACGGCAAGGCCGAAGGCGCCCTCGACACCCCGGCCGTGGCCTCGGCGCTGAAGACCTTCCAGTCCTGGAAGACGTACGTCGACCCCAACACCGACGGCAACGCCCTCGCCAAGGGACGCGTCGCCCTGAGCTGGGTCGGCCACTGGATGTACCCCACCTACAGCCAGGCCCTCGGCGACGACCTCGTCGTCCTGCCGCTGCCCGACTTCGGCAACGGCCCCAAGACCGGCCAGGGCTCCTGGGCCTGGGGCATCGGCGCCGACAGCAAGAACGCCAAGGCCGCCGGCACCTTCATGGACTACCTGCTCAACGACACCAACGTCACCGCGATGACCACGGCCAACGGCGCCCCGCCCGCCACCAGGACGGCCCTCGCCAAGAGCCCCCTGTACAAGGAGGGCGGCCCGCTCCAGCTCTTCGCCGACCAGCTCGCCAAGCCCTGCGGCGACAGCGACATCAGCAAGTCCTGCGTCGCCGTCACCCGCCCGGTGACCGCCGGATACCCCACCATCACCGCCAAGTTCAGCGAGGCCCTCAACTCGGTCTACGGCGGCGCCGACCCCGCCGAGGCCCTGTCCAAGGCCGCCCGTGCCATCGACCAGGACTTCTCCGACAACGCCGGCTACCAGATCCCGTAGGACCATCGGCCGGGGGCGGGCTCGCGCGCGCCGCACCCGCCCCCGCCGGGAACAGGACCCACCCGTGACCTCCGTCGAACCGGCGCACGACGCGCCGCACGCCCGGGAGAAGGCCCCACCCGTGACCGCCGTCAAGCCCGCGCGTCCCGCGCGTCCGGTGCGCTCCGTGCGCAAGAACCGCGACTGGTTGCACGGACTGCTCATGTCCACGCCGGCCGTCGCCGGACTCATCGCCTTCGTCGGCGTTCCGTTCGGCTACGCCGTCGTCCTCTCCTTCTACAACGTCCGCCTGGGCTCCCCGCTGGCACCGTCCTTCTTCGGCCTGGAGCAGTACCGACGGCTGTTCACCGACCCCGACCTGTCCGGCCCCTTCCTGCGGGCCCTGCTCAACAACCTCACGTTCGCCGTGGTCGTCGTACCGGTGCAGACGTTCCTCGCGCTGGGGCTGGCGATCCTGCTCAACCGCAAGCTCAAGGCGATCGGCCTGTTCCGGTCCGTCTTCTTCATGCCGGTCGTCTTCCCGATGGCCCTGGTCGCGGTCATCTGGCGGCTCATCCTCGCCCGCAGCGACCAGGGCATGCTCAACTCCGCGCTGCACACGGTGAGTTTCGGCAGCTGGGGCGCCTTCGACTGGCTCGGCGACTCCGCCACCGCGATGGCCTCGGTCATCGTGCTGTCCATCTGGCAGGGCGTCGGCTTCCAGATGGTCATCCTGCTCGCCGGACTCCAGCAGATACCGGGCGAGCTCTACGAGGCCGCCGAACTCGACCGGGCCGGCCGCTGGCAGCAGTTCCGCCACGTCACCCTGCCCGGCATCCGCGGCACCCTCGTCTTCGTCGTCATGCTCACCTCGGTGCTCTCCTTCCGCGTCTTCGACCAGGTCTACGTCCTCATCCGCGGCGGCGGCCTCAACGAGGACGCCGCCCGCACGGTGATGTACCAGGCCGTCACCACCGCCTTCGACCAGAACAACGTCGGCCAGGCGGCCGCGATCACCGTCGTCTTCTTCCTGATCGTCGTCGCCCTGACCCTCATCCAGCGCCGCGTCGTCCGGCCCGACAACGAGGACTGACCATGAGCACGAACCCGGGCCTCACCCGCATGCCCCTGCGCCGCGTCCTCGACTACGCCGTCCTGTCCGTCCTGGCGTTCATCTTCGCGCTGCCCGTCATCTACCTGCTGATCGGCAGCCTCAAGCCGTCCGACGAAGTGCTGAACGGCCTGTCCGGCTTCCTCCCCACCCACCTGTCCTTCGACAACTACGCCGCGGTCCTCAGCAGCCTCGACTCCGACAGCACCGGCTACTTCTGGCGCTTCATGGGCGTTTCCCTGCTGCTGGCGTTCGTCGTCGTCACGGGCGGCCTGTTCGTCAACTCCATGGCCGCGTACGGGATGTCACGCCTGAAGTGGCGTGGCCGCAACGCCGTGTTCACGCTCGTCCTGCTGCTGATGCTGGTCCCGTTCGAGTCGGTGGCGGTCCCGCTGTTCTACATGTTCAACGGTCAGCGCAACACGCTCTTCATCCAGGCGCTCCCGTTCATCGCCAATGCCTTCTCGGTCTACCAGTTCCACACGTTCTTCCGGTCGATCCCGCCGAGCATCGAGGAAGCCGCCCGCCTGGACGGCGCCGGCCCCTGGCGCACCTTCTTCGCGATCATCGTCCCGATGAGCAAGCCGGCCTTCGCGTCGGTGGCGATCCTGACCTTCCTCACCCAGTGGGGCTCCTTCCTCTGGCCGGTCCTGATGGTCTCCGACCCGTCGGTCCGTCCGCTGCCGCTGGAGATGAGCGTCTTCCAGGCCCAGCTGCCCCCGGACTGGGGTCAGATCCTCGCCTTCGGCGTCCTCCTGGTCCTGCCCGTGCTGATCGTCTTCGTCTTCTTCCAGCGCTGGTTCGTCCAGGGCGTCGCCAGCTCGGCCGTCAAGGGCTGAGTGCCCGGGTCACGTTGGTGAGAGGCGTGGGGCAAGCCCCGGCAACGCGACGGCCGCCCCGGCGAGAGGGCCGAGGCGGCCGTGGCACGCGTTCAGGGCCCCATCACCCCACGTGGCGGGATCACCCCACGCCCACCGCGCTCCAGGCTCCGGCGACCGCGCCGTGCTCCGTGCTCCCGGCCCCGTACAGATCCTTCGCCGCGCTCAGCGTCGCCGCCCGCGCCCCCGCGTAGTTCGTGGCGGACGTCATGTAGACGGTCAGCGCTCGGTACCAGATCGCCCCCAGCTTGGCGCGGCCGATGCCGGTCACCGAAGAGCCGTCACAGGTCGGCGAGTCGTAGCTGACGCCGTTCACCGTCCTGGCGCCGCTGCCCTGCGCCAGCAGGAACGCGAAGTGGTTCGCGACGCCGGAGGAGTAGTGGACGTCGAGGTCGCCCACAGCGGCGGTCCAGCAGTCGGCGGAGGCGCCGTCCTTGGACGGCTTGTCCATGTAGCGCAGGGCGTCCCGGCCGAAGCCGGAGCGGACGATCTTCTCGCCGATCAGCCAGTCACCGTCGTCCGACGCGTTGCCGGCGTGGAACTCCACCAGCGTGCCGACGATGTCCGAGGTGGCCTCGTTCAGGCCGCCGGACTCGCCCGAGTACGCCAGCGCCGCCGTCTTCGACGTCACGCCGTGCGACATCTCGTGGCCCGCCACGTCGAGGGACACCAGCGGTCCGAGCTGCGTCCCGTCACCGTCCCCGTACGTCATGCAGAAGCAGGTGTCGTCCCAGAAGGCGTTGTTGTACCGGGTGCCGTAGTGCACGCGGTTGTAGGACCCCTTGCCGTCGCCCGCGATGCCGTTGCGGCCGTGGACGTTCTTGTAGTAGTCCCACGTCACGTCCGTGCCGTACTGCGCGTCGACCGCCGCCGAGGCCCGGTCGGCATCCGTGCCGGTGCCCCAGTGGTTGTCGGCGTCGGTGAAGACCGTCGCGGGGGCCCGGCTGAGGCAGACCGTCAGAATGCACAGGTCGTTCTGGTTCGCCGCGTCGCCGGTGTACGTGTTTCCGCGCGTCGCGTCCTTGAGCTGGTACGTCGATCCCGACCGGGTCGTCTCCAGCGGAACCGTGCCGCCGTACAGGGACTTGCCGTCACCCGAGGCCGTCTCGATGGCGTCCCAGGCGTCGATCTGGGTGCCCGTGCCGGCGTCCGTCAGGATCGTCCGCGCGGTCGGGTTGCCGAGGGAGTCCTGCGCCACCGCGTTCGTCCGCCACGCCAGCCTCGGGGCGCCGTGCAGGGCGTCGACGACCAGCTCCGACGTGGCGGTGATCCGTCGCAGGGTCTCGCCGAGGTTGGCGGCGCGCAGCGCGTTCACCGCGAGGTCCTCGGCCTTCGGGGCCGACAGCTTCGGGGTGACGCTCGCGAGCGAGACCGTGCTCCTCGTGGCGCGGCTGGTGCTGCGGTGGCTGCCGTCGGGCGCGAGATGGACCACGAAGTCGCCGCCCAGCACGGGCAGTCGGCGGTACGTACGGTCGTAGCGGACGTGCTGCGTGCCGTCCGCGTCCACGACGACGTCCCGGACGGTCGTGTCCTGCGCGGCGGTGAGACCCAGCGCCGCGGCCCGGTCCGCGAGCACCGACGACGCGTTCTCGATCGCGGAGGCCCGGGTCGGCCGTTCGGCCGCGTCGGCGGCGGGGGTGAGCGCGGCGGCCAGCAGGGTGGCGCTGGTGGCGGCGGCGCCGGCGGCGGCGAGACGGCGGGAACCTCGGACGTGCGGCCGTATCCGGCTCATCGGTCTCCTAGAGAAGGCGCCTGAGAGGGCGTGAGGGCATGGGGGCGTGAGGCGTGAAGGTGTGAAGGAGGGCGCGCCGGAGGTGGGGGTGGGCGGGGGCGTGGGGAAATGAAGCGATCTTGAACAAGTTTTAAGGGGCCATGACATGTCGTGTCTATGGCGCGGATGCGCAGGTGTGTGAGGGGTCAGAATCGTTTCTGTGAGCGCCCCGCAACTGCCCTTCTTCGTCTACGGCACCCTCCGCCCCGGCGAGCCCAACCACGACCTCTTCCTGCGTGGTCGCACACGGTCCGAACAACCGGCCCGGCTCGTCGGCGCGGTGCTGTACGAGGGGCCCGGCTATCCGTACGCCGTGGAGGAACGCGGGGGAGTGGTGCACGGCGAGGTCGTCACGGCACTGCCCGACACGTACGGGGAGTTGCTGGTCGCGCTGGACCGGCTGGAGGAGTACGCGCCGGGGGATCCGCGCAGCCTCTACGAGCGCGTGGAGCGCGAGGTGATCCTCGACGGTGACGGCGGGGACAACGACGGCGGGGACGGCGACGGGCAGGCCGTACGGGCCTGGGTGTACGTCGCCGCACCCGCTGTGGCCGCACGTCTGCGGGCCCGCGGGAACCGCATCGGCGGCGGTGACTGGAACGTTCGCGGCTGAGTCGAGGCCGCGGCACCGCAGTGGCGGGCCGGCGCCTCAACCGGGCGCCGCTGTTGCGTATCTCACACGAAACATCCTCATTACGCAGTATGAAGGCGCAATCAAACTTGGCAATGATCGCCGCATGAACGACCGCAAAGCGGTACCCCGGGCGGCGGATCTGGCGAGCCTCGTGCGCGCTCCGGCCGCCCTCAGCGTTCCCGGTGACGTCCTTGCCGGGGCGACGGCGGCCGGCCGCCCACTCGGTCTCCGGACGGCCGGGGTGATGGCCTCGTCCGTGTGTCTCTACTGGGCGGGCATGGCCCTCAACGACTACGCGGACGCCGCCGTCGACTCGGTGGAGCGGCCCGAACGGCCCATACCCTCCGGTCGCGTGCCGCGCCGGACCGCCCTGTCCGTCGCCACCGGTCTGACCGCCGCCGGCCTCGGCCTCGCCGGCCTCTCGGGCGGCCGGCGCGGCCTCGCCGCCGCCCTGCCGCTGACCGCGCTGGTGTGGGCGTACGACCTGAAACTGAAGTCGACCCCGGCGGGACCGGCCGCGATGGCCGGAGCGCGGGTGCTGGACGTGCTGGCGGGAGCGGTGGCGGGCGGCGGGAAGCCGCCCTCGCCCGCACCCGGCGGGGCAGTCGGCACCACGTCCGGCGAAACCGCTCGCGCGATCGGCCGCGCGGCTCTCCCCGCGCTGTTGACCGGGCTGCACACCTACACGCTCACCCTCCTCAGCCGCCACGAGATCTCCGGCGCCCCGGCGCGGCTGCCGGCGGCGACCCTCGCCGTCTCGTCGGCGACGGCGGTGGCCGGTGCCTGGCCCCTCGGACGGCCGGCCCGGCCGACACCACGCGCGTCGGCGGCCGACACCGCCGTCGCCGCCGCAGCGGCCCTCGCCTACCTCGGAACCTACGGACGCGCCCAGGCGCTCGCCGTGCGCGACCCGAGCGGCGGCACCGTACGACGGGCGGTGGGGGCCGGCATCCTCGCCATGGTGCCGTTGCAGGCTGCACTCACCGCACGCGGCGGTGCGCCCGGTGCCGCCGCCGTCCTCGGCGCCGTGCATCCCCTGGCGCTGCGGCTGGCCAGACGGGTGTCGCCGACATGAGCCTCAGATTCGGCTACGGCACCAACGGGTTCGCCCACCACCGGCTGACCGACCTGCTCGGCGTCCTGGCGGACCTGGGCTACGACGGCGTCGCGCTCACCCTCGACCACCACCACCTCGACCCGTACGCCGCGGACCTGGGCCGCCAGGTCGCCCTGACCGGCAAGCAGTTGGCGCGGCACGGGCTCACCGTGACCGTCGAGACCGGGGCGCCGTACTTCCTCGACGCCTGGGCCAAGCACGAGCCGACGCTGATGTCGGCGGAGCCGGAGCGGCGGATCGACCTGCTGCGGCGCGCTGTGCGCATCGCGGCCGAACTGGGCTCGCCCACCGTCCACCTGTGCAGCGGCCCGGCCCCGGCCGGGGTGTCCGAGACGGCGGTGTGGCAGCGCCTCGCGGCGGGCGTCGGGGCGGTGCTGGAGACGGCCGAGGCGTACGGGGTGGCGCTGGCCTTCGAGCCGGAGCCGTACATGTTCGTCGACACGGTCGACCGGTGTCTGCGGCTGCGCCAACTGGTCGGCGGCCACGACCTGTTCGGCATCACCCTGGACATCGGCCACGCCCACTGCGTGGAGGAACCGCCGCTGCTGGAGTGCGTGCGACGGGCCGCGCGCCACCTGCTGAACGTGCAGATCGAGGACATGGTGCGCGGCGTCCACCGGCATCTGGAGTTCGGCGCGGGCGAGATCGACTTCCCGCCGGTGCTGGCGACGCTGGAGGCACTGGGACACGAGGGTCTGGTGTCCGTCGAGATCCAGGGCGGCTCCCTGGACGCACCCGAGGTCGCCCGTCGTTCGATCGACTTCCTGCGCGCGGCCGAGACCGGCTTACTCGCCTCCTGAGGCCTCCCGGCCTTCCCCAAGGGGCCCCTGAGGCCCACCACCCCCGTCCTCTCTCCCCCCCAGAGGAACGTACGCCATGCCCTCGCTGCCCCTCACGCCGGACGCCCGCGCCTGGCTGGACGCCGCCGTCGCCCGCGTCGGCGCCGACCCCACCGCCATCCGCGCCCTCTTCCCCGCCGTCCGCCGCCACTGCGGGCGCGAGCCCCTGCCCGACGGCCGGACCGTCGACGAGGCGGCCCGCGCCCTGCTCCTGACCGCGCTGCCGCTGCACGGCGAGGCCCTCGCCGAGGCAGTGGAAGCGCTCCACCGCTACGGCGACCCCGCCGAACAGCGTGCCGTCCTCAAGGCGTTGCCGCTCCTCGACGACCAGGGCCGGTACCTGGATCTCGTACGGCAGACCCTGCGCGGCAACGACACCACACTGATCGAGGCGGCCCTCGGCCCGTACGCGGCCGCCCACCTTCCGGCGGACGAGTACCGGCAGGCCGTCCTGAAGTGCGTGTTCTGCGAGATCCCGCTCGACCGCGTGGCCGGACTCGACGACCGCGCGGACGCCGAACTCGCCCGCATGCTGGCCGCTTTCGCCGCCGAACGCAGAGCCGCCGACCGCCCCGTACCCGCGGACACAGGCCCCCTCATCAGCGCCTTCCTCCCCCATGGAGACCACTGAGCATGCGCATCTTCGACCCCCACATCCACATGACGTCCCGCACCACCGACGACTACGAGGCGATGTACGCGGCCGGGGTCCGGGCCGTCGTCGAGCCCGCCTTCTGGCTCGGCCAGCCCCGTACCTCGCCCGAGTCCTTCTACGACTACTTCGACTCGCTGCTGGGCTGGGAGCCGTACCGGGCCGCCCAGTTCGGCATCCAGCACTTCTGCACCATCGCGCTCAACCCCAAGGAGGCCAACGACCCGCGTTGCCGGCCCGTCCTCGACGAACTGCCCCGTTACCTCGCCAAGGACCGGGTCGTCGCGGTCGGCGAGATCGGCTACGACTCGATGACCAAGGAGGAGGACGAGGCCCTGGCCGCCCAGCTCCAGCTCGCCGTCGGGCACGGGCTGCCCGCCCTCGTCCACACCCCGCACCGCGACAAGGCGGCCGGGACCCGAAGGACCCTGGACGTCGTACGGGAGTCCGGCATCGCGCCCGAGCTCGTCGTCCTCGACCACCTCAACGAACTGACCGTCTCCCTGGCCCTCGACAGCGGCTGCTGGGCGGGCTTCTCGGTCTACCCGAAGACCAAGATGAGCGAGGACCGGATGGTCCGCATCCTCCAGGAGCACGGAACGGCCCGCGTGCTCGTCAACTCGGCAGCCGACTGGGGGAGTTCGGATCCGCTGAAGACGCGGAAGACGGCCGACGCGATGCTCGCCGCCGGGTTCGGCGAGGACGACGTCGACCAGGTGATGTGGCGCAACCCGGTCGCCTTCTACGGGCAGAGCGGCCGCCTGGACCTGGACGAACCCAAGCCCGACGAGGCGTCGAGCTTCGAGGGCAACTCCGTCCGGCGCGGGGGAGAGTGAACGGCCGATGCGCTTCCGCCACCCCGACGGCACCACCGTCCATCTCGCGTACTGCAGCAACGTCCACCAGGCGGAGGACCTGGAGGGCGTCATCGGCCAGCTCGCCCGCCACGCCGAGCCCGTACGCGAGCGCCTGGCCGTCGACCGCCTCGGCATCGGGCTGTGGCTGGCACGCCCCGCCGTCACCGAACTGGCCTCCGACGCCGGCGCCTTGGCGAGACTCAGGGCCGAGCTGACCGCACGCGGCCTGGAGACCGTCACCCTCAACGCCTTCCCGTACGAGGGATTCCACCGCGAGGTCGTCAAGAAGGACGTCTATCTTCCCGACTGGGCGGACGAGGCACGCCTCGACTACACCATCGACTGCGCCCGTGTCCTCGCCGCCCTCCTCCCCGACGACGCCTGCCGGGGCAGCGTCTCCACCCTGCCCCTCGGCTGGCGCACGCCGTGGCCCCGCGAGCGGTCCGACGCCGCCCGCCGCGCCCTGGACCGGCTGGCCATCGGACTCGCCGGGCTGGAGGCGTGGACCGGCCGCCCCGTCCGCGTCGGCTTCGAACCGGAACCGGGGTGCGTCGTGGAGACCACCGAGCAGGCGGTACGCGCATTCGGCGACCTGGACCACGAACACCTCGGCATCTGCCTGGACGCCTGCCATCTCGCCGTGCAGTTCGAGGAACCGGACGAGGCACTGCGGCGGCTGTCCGGGGCCGGACTGCCGGTCGTCAAACTCCAGGCGTCCTGCGCGGTGGAGGCACCCGACCCGGCGGACCCGGACGCCCGGGCCGCACTGTTCGAACTCGCCGAGCGCCGGTTCCTGCACCAGACCAGAACGACCCTCGCCGAAGGGCACGTCGAGGGCGTCGACGACCTGCCCGCCGCCCTCGCCGGCACCCTCCCCGACGACACCGGCCCCTGGCGGGTGCACTTCCACGCCCCGCTGCACACCGAGCCCGAGCCGCCGCTGCGCACCACCGCCGGACAGCTCACCGCCGTGCTCGACGGACTGCTCGGCGGTCCCACGGCGGCCTGCGACCACATCGAGGTCGAGACCTACACCTGGTCCGTGCTGCCCCGCCCGCCCGCCGACCTCACCGAGGGCATCGCGGCCGAACTCGCCTGGGCCAGAGACCGCTTGACCGGACTGGGCCTCAAGGAGGACCACTGATGACCGGATCCCCGCAAACACCGCAACCCGCGAAACCCTCGCAACCCCTCAGCACGAACCGCCTCGTCGTCCTCGACATCGTCGGCCTCACCCCCACCCTGCTGAAGCACATGCCCGCCGTCGCCGCCCTCGGCGAGCGCGGCTTCCAGGCCCGCCTCGGCACCACCCTGCCCGCGGTGACCTGCACCGCCCAGTCCACCTTCCTCACCGGCGAACCCCCCTCCGGCCACGGCGCCGTGGCCAACGGCTGGTACTTCCGCGACCTCGGCGAGGTCCTGCTGTGGCGCCAGCACAACGCCCTCGTCGGCGGCGAGAAGATCTGGGACACCGCCCGAAAGACCAGGCCCGGCTACAAGGTCGCCAACATCTGCTGGTGGTACGCCATGGGCGCGGACGTCGACTGGACGGTGACCCCGCGCCCCGTCTACTACTCCGACGGCCGCAAGGAACCCGACTGCTACACCTGGCCGCCGTCCCTGCACGACGAACTCACCGACCGCCTGGGCCCGTTCCCCCTGTTCACCTACTGGGGTCCGAACGCCGGGATGCCCTCCACCCAGTGGATCCTCGGCGCCGCCCGCCAGGTCTTCGACGAGCACGACCCCGACCTGACCCTCGTCTACATCCCGCAGATGGACTATGAGCCGCAGCGCTCGGGCCCGGACTCGGCGGCCACCGCCCGCGCCGCCCGCCGGCTCGACGACGCCCTGCGCCCGCTGATCGACCACTTCCTCGCCGCCGGTGCCACGGTCGTGGCCCTCAGCGAGTACGGCATCACCCCGGTCTCCCGTCCGGTCGACATCAACCGCGCCCTGCGCCGGGCCGGGCTCCTGGACGTGTACACCCAGGACGGCATGGAGTACCTCGACCCCTGGACCTCGCGCGCCTTCGCCGTCGCCGACCACCAGGTGGCGCACGTCTACGTGCGCGATCCGGGGGACGAGGCCGAGGTCGCCAAGATCCTCGGCGAACTCGACGGCGTCGACCAGATCCTGGACGCGGCGGGCAAAGCGGCCCACGGCCTGGACCACGAGCGCTCCGGAGAGCTGGTCGCGATCGCCGACTCCGACGCCTGGTTCACGTACTACTACTGGCTCGACGACGACCGCGCCCCCGACTTCGCCCGCCAGGTCGAGATCCACCGCAAGCCCGGCTACGACCCGGCCGAGCTGCTGTACGACGAGACGGTCCCGGCGGTGAAGCTGCGAGCCGTCGGCCAGGTCGCCCGCAAGAAGCTCGGCTTCCGCTACCGGCTCCGTACCGTCCCGCTCGACCCGTCCGGTGTCCGCGGCAGCCACGGCCGCCTCCCCGACGACCCGGACCACGGCCCCGTACTGCTGTGCTCCGAACCGGCGGCGGCCCGGCCGGAGTTCGCGGCGACCGAGGTAAAACCCCTGCTCCTGCGCCTCGCAGGGCTCTGACAAGAGAGACACCCCCCATGACCAATCCCCTCACGCCCACGGCCCTCACGCCCACGGCCCTTACATCCGCTGCCACCGAGCTGAACGAGACCGTCCTGAAGAACGCCCGCCCCGAGATCGCCGCCTGGCTCGCCGCCTTCGTCGCCCGCAACGGGGGCTTCGTCGGCTCGGTCCATCTGTCCGGCCCCGCCGCGAGGGAAGGCGAGATCGTGCTCGTCGCCGCGCACAATCTGCCGCCGTCGGTGCAGAACGGCACCGCTGTCATCCCCTTCGGCAAGGGCATGGCCGGAACCGCTGCCGAGCGCCGGGCACCCGTCGCCGTCTCCGACTTCCAGACCGACACCACCGGCGTCGCCGTCCGGGGAGGCCGTGCCGCACGGGCGAAGGGCTCCCTCACGCTCCCCGTCTTCGATCCGGAGGACGGCACCCGGCTGGTCGCGGTGGTCGGCCTGGGCTTCACGCGGACACGCGAGTTCACCGACGAGGAGATCGCGCAGTACGGGGCGGACGCGGCGACGGTCCTCACGGCCGCGTAACGGGACTCAGCCTTCCACGGCCTCCAGCCGTACCGCGCACGCCTTGAACTCCGGCATCCGCGAGGTCGGGTCGAGGGCCGGGTTGGTGAGGGTGTTGGCTCGGCCCTCGCCGGCCCAGTGGAAGGGCATGAAGACGGTGTCGGGGCGGATCGTGGTCGTGATCCGCGCCGGCGCCACCGCCCGGCCGCGCCGGGAGACCACGGCCACCGGGTCGCCCTCGGCCGCGCCGAGCCGCTCCGCCAGCCGCGGGTGCAGCTCCACGAACGGGCCGGGTGCGGCGGCGTTCAGCTCGTCGACGCGGCGGGTCTGGGCGCCGGACTGGTACTGGGCCACGACCCTGCCGGTCGTCAGCAGCACCGGGTACTCGGCGTCGGGCTCCTCGGCGATGGCCCGGTGCGAGACGGGCACGAACCGCGCCCGGCCGTCCGGGGTGGCGAACCGGTCGAGGAAGAGGCGCGGGGTGCCGGGGTGCACGGCGGCGGCGAGGCCGCCGTCCTGCTCCTGCGCCGGGTCGTCGCTCGCGCGGGCATCCGGGGAGGAATCCGGCGAGACATCCGCGGAGTCGGCCGCGTCGTCCTGGCCGTCCGCCGCCGGGCACGGCCAGAACACCCCGTTCTCCTCGGCCAGCCTGCGGTAGGTGATCCCGGAGTAGTCCGCCGGTCCGCCCGCGCTGGCCCGGCGCAGCTCCTCGAAGACCTCCTCGGGGTCGGTCGGGAAGCCCTTCTCCACGCCGAGCCGGGCGGCCAGCTCGTGCATGACCTCCAGGTCGCTGCGGATGCCCTCGGGCGGGGTGATCGCCCGCTTGCGCAGCAGCACCCGGCCCTCCAGGTTGGTCATGGTGCCCGTCTCCTCCGCCCACTGCGTGACCGGCAGGACGACGTCCGCGAGGGCGGCGGTCTCCGACAGCACGACGTCACACACGGCGAGGAAGTCGAGCGACTTGATGCGCTCCTCGATGTGCGCGGCACGCGGCGCCGACACCACCGGGTTCGACGCCATCAGCAGCAGCGACCTGATGTCCGAACCCAGCGCGTCCAGCAGCTCGTACGCACTGCGCCCCGGCCCGGGAAGGCTGTCCGGGTCCACGCCCCACACCTCGGCGACATGCCGGCGCGCGGCGGGGTCGTCCAGCTTGCGGTAGCCGGGCAGCTGGTCGGCCTTCTGGCCGTGCTCGCGCCCGCCCTGCCCGTTGCCCTGCCCGGTCAGGCAGCCGTACCCGGACAGCGGGCGCCCCGCGCGGCCGGTCGCCAGGCACAGGTTGATCCAGGCGCCCACGGTGTCGGTGCCCTTGGACTGCTGCTCCGGCCCGCGGGCGGTGAGCACCATCGCGGACTCCGGCTCGCAGAACATGCGCACCGTCTCGCGGAGTTGGGGAACGGACACCCCCGTGATCCGTTCCACGTACTCCGGCCAGTGCGCCATCGCCGCCGCCCGCGTCTCCTCCCAGCCGGAGGTCCGCTCGGCGATGTACTCCTCGTCGGCCCGCCCCTCGGCGACGACCAGGTGCAGCAGCCCGAGGGCCAGCGCCAGGTCGGTCCCCGGCCGGGGCGCCAGGTGCAGGTCGGCCTGCTCGGCGGTCTTCGTGCGGCGCGGGTCGATGACGATCAGCGTGCCGCCGTTCTCCCGCAGCTCGTTGAAGAACCGCAGGGACGGCGGCATGGTCTCCGCGAGGTTTGACCCCACGAGGATCACGCAGCCCGTCTTCGGGATGTCCTCCAGCGGGAAGGGCAGGCCGCGGTCCAGGCCGAACGCCTTGATCCCGGCCGCCGCCGCGGACGACATGCAGAAACGCCCGTTGTAGTCGATCTGCGAGGTGCCGAGCACCACGCGCGCGAACTTGCCGAGCGTGTACGCCTTCTCGTTGGTCAGACCGCCTCCGCCGAAGACCCCGCACGCGTCCGGACCATGCTCCGTGCGCGTGCGGGACAGCCCCTCGGCGATCCGGTCCAGCGCCTCGTCCCAGGTGGCGGGCACGAGCGTGCCCTCGGAGCGCACCAACGGGGAGGTCAGCCGCACCCGGGACGAGAGCACCGCCGGCGCGGTACGGCCCTTGCCGCACAGCGCGCCCCGGTTCACCGGGAAATCCGCGCGCTCGCTCACCTCGACGGTCCCGTCCGGGGTGGCCGTCAGATTCATCCCGCACTGCAGGGCGCAGTACGGGCAGTGCGTGGGCGTCGCGGTGTTCTGCATGCCTTTCAGCGTGCTTCGGCCGTGTTACGCGGACGGAGGCTCCCTGTTACGCGCCCGACACGGCGACCTCCCCGCCGCCGGCCCGCCGCCGTGAGGCGCACACCTGCCCACGCCGTGAGGCGCACACCTGCCCACGCCGTGAGGCGCACACCTGCCCACGCCGTGAGGCGCACACCTGCCCACCGCGCAGTCGCCGCCGGTCGGCACGGAAGTTGCCGTTGTGGTGAAAGAAGCCACATGTGGCGCATTCCCTTCCGTGACTGGCTGAACATGCCTCGTTGAGCGTTGAAGGACCCGAAGCGCAGACTGGCCCCCGCGCGCGACTCCGCACGGCGTTCGACACCCCGGCATGCCCGCCGTTCATTCCGGCTGCATCCACACGCGGCCTGGCCGCCTGTGGCACACCGTCACTCGAAACAGCCAGTCAGGAGGTCCCTCAACCATGCCTCTGCGCCACTTAACCCCCCGTGACCAGCACTTTTTCCGGCAGTACGGCCACGGCCCCACGGTGGCCGTCCCGGACCCTCTCGTCCACCACGCCGTGGAACGGTGGGCCGCGTCCGCCCCCCACTCCGTCGCCGCCGAGCACCTCGGAGCAACGATCACCTACGGCGAGCTCGACCGATACGCCGACGCCCTCGCCGCCCGCCTGGTCCGTGAAGGCGTACGCCCCGGCGACCACGTCGGACTCTTCGTCCGCCGCTCGATCCCGATGATCGTCGGCCTGCTCGGCATCCTGAAGACCGGCGCCGCCTACGTCCCGCAGGACATCGCCCTGGCGCCCCCGGCCCAGCTCGCCCACGTCGTCCGCACGGCCCGCACCCGCGTGGTCCTCACCCTCGCGGAACACGCCCACCGGGTTCCGCTGCCGGACGGCCACCGCGCGATCGCGCTCGACGAACCGCTGCGGTACGTTCCCGGCCCCCGCCGCGCCACCGACACGGAGCCCGGGGTCCCGCGCCCGCACGTCCGCCCCGACGACGGCTGCTACGTCCTGTTCACCTCCGGCACCACCGGCCGCCCCAACGGCGTGAAGGTCACCCACCGCAACGTCGCCAACCTCCTGCTCACCCAGCCGGGCGGCCTCGGCATCCGCCCCGGTGACCGCGTGGCCCAGCTCCTCAACATCGCCTTCGACATGGCCGCCTGGGAGATCCTCGGCTGCCTCGCGCACGGCGCCACCCTCGTCATCCGCGGCAAGGACATCGCGGCGGCGGCGCGTACGGCCACCGTGCTGATCGCCACCCCGACCGTGCTGTCCGGCATCGACCCCGCCGCCTGCCCGCGCGTCCACACGGTCGCCGTCGCCGGGGAGCCCTGCCCGCGCCCGCTCGCCGACCGCTGGGCCCGCCGGGCGGCCTTCTTCAACTGCTGCGGCCCCACCGAGACGACGATCGTCAACACCATGCGCCGGCACGACCCGGCCGACCCGCTGCTGACCATCGGCCGCCCCACCCCCAACAACACGGTCTACGTCCTCGACGCCGACCGCAGGCCGCTGCCGGTCGGCGAGGTCGGCGAGATGTGGGCGGGCGGCGACTGCGTCTCGGCCGGCTACCTGGGCGACGACCGGCTGAACGCCGAGCGCTACGCCCCCGACCCCTTCCTCGGCGGCGACCGCCGGATGTTCCGCACCCGCGACCTGGGCCGCTGGACGGACGACGGCGAACTCGAACACCTCGGCCGCACCGACGACCAGGTCAAGGTGCGCGGCTTCCGTGTCGAACTCGACTCCGTCTCCTCGGTCCTGGAGTCGGTCGAGGGCTGTGCGCGCGCGGTGACCCTGAAGCGGGACGCCCGCACCCTGGTCTCCTTCGTCTGCCCGGCGGACGTCGACCCGGACGAGGCCCGCCGCACGGTGGCGGACGCGCTGCCCTACTACTGCGTGCCCTCGGACGTCCTGCCGCTCGCGTTCCTCCCCGAGACCGACCGCGGCAAGATCGACAAGCAGGCACTGCTGCGGCTGGCCCAGGAGCGGACCGCTCTGCAGGGGGTGGCCCGATGACGACCTCCCTCGACCGTGAGGCCGTCGCGGCCGTCGAGCTGCCCCCGCTCCTCCCCGCCGCCCGCCGCCTGCTCAAGCACCCGCGCCTGATGCACCACAACCGCCTGGCGGGGCTGGTGATCCTGGCCAACCTGGTGTTCCTGTACGCCGGTTGGCCGCTGACGACGCCGACCCTGGGGCACGCCTCGATCGCCAACCTGGCGCTCGCGATCGTCGTCCGCCAGCAGCACGTCATCAACCTCTTGTTCCGCCTGGCCACCTGGCCGTCGACCGGTTGGCCGCTGCGGGTCCGCTGGACGCTGGGCAAGGTCTACCACTTCGGCGGACTGCACGTGGGCGGGGCGCTCGCCGGAGCGGGGTGGTTCCTGGCACTGGCGGTCGCGGTGACGGCGGAGGGCGGCAACACCGCCCTGACAGCGGTCAGTTGGACCCTGGTGGCTCTCCTGGCCGTCATCGTCGCCACCGCCCTGCCCCCCTTCCGGTCCCGCCACCACGACCACTTCGAGAAGATCCACCGCTTCGGCGGCTGGACGGCCCTGGCCCTCTTCTGGACGCACACCCTGCTGTCCACCCCGGGGCCGGTCCCGGTCACGGTCCTCTCCGTGGTCACCTTCAGCGTCGCCCTGCCCTGGCTGCGGCTGCGCAAGGTCGACGTACACGTCGAACGTCCCTCGCCGCACGTGGCCCTGGCCCGCTTCGACCACGGCGAGACCCCCTTCGCCGGCTCCTCCACCGCGGTCAGCCGCAGCCCGCTGAAGGAGTGGCACTCCTTCGCCAACGTCCCGTCCCCCGGCGAGCCCGGCTTCCGTCTCACGATCTCCCGGGCCGGCGACTGGACGGGCTCGTTCATCGACGACATGCCGTCCCGGGTGTGGGTGAAGGGCATCACCACGGCCGGCGTCGCCAACATCGAGACCCTCTTCACGAAGGTCGTCTACGTCGCGACAGGCAGCGGCATCGGCCCCTGCCTGCCCCACCTCCTCGCCGCCGAGGTCCCCTCCCGCCTGGTCTGGGCGACCCGCGACCCCCGCACCACCTACGGCGACGCCCTCGTCGACGAGATCCTCGCCGTCCAGCCGCACGCCCTCGTCTGGGACACCTCCCGCGACGGCAAACCCGACATGGTGCGCCTCGCCTACGAGGCCTACCGCGACTTCGGGGCCGAAGCGGTGATCTGCATCTCCAACAAGAAGCTCACCTGGCAGGTGGTGCACGGACTGGAACGACGCGGGATTCCCGCGTACGGCGCGATCTGGGACTCGTAGACCGAGGAAGGACACCGATGGACACCATCAAGATCGAACGGCACGACCGAGTGGTCACCGTACGCCTGCACCGCCCGCACGTCCGCAACGCCCTGAGCGGCGAACTCCTCGCCGAACTCCTCGCCGCCCTCCGCCCGCTGGACGCGGACCCCGAGGTCGGCTGCTTCGTCGTCACCGGCTCGGAGAGCATCTTCGCGGCGGGTGCCGACATCAGGGAGATGGCGACGAAGACGGCCGTTCAGATGGCGGCGGAGGACTACTTCGCCGCCTGGGAGGAGTTCGCGGACCTCCGCACCCCGAAGATCGCGGCCGTGGCCGGGCACGCCCTGGGCGGCGGATGTGAACTGGCGATGATGTGCGACCTGGTGATCGCCGGAGAATCGGCGCTCTTCGGCCAGCCGGAGATCAAGCTCGGCGTGATCCCGGGCATCGGCGGCACCCAGCGCCTGACCCGTCTGGTGGGCCGGGCCAAGGCGATGGACCTCGTCCTCACCGGCCGCACGATGGACGCCCGCGAGGCGGAGGCCGCCGGCCTGGTCTCCCGGGTCGTCCCCGACGAACGCGTCCTGCCCGACGCCCTCGAAGCGGCGGCGACCATCGCCACGTACAGCCGTACGGCGGTCAGGGCGGCCCGCGAGTGCGTCGACCGCGCCCTGGAAACCGGCCTGCGCGACGGCGTCCGCTTCGAACGCCGGGTCTTCCACGCCCTGTTCGCGACGGAGGACCAGAAGGAGGGCATGACCGCGTTCCTGGAGAAACGCGCCCCGCGCTTCACCGGCCGCTGAGGCCTGTCCGGCGGACGGGCGCGCTGGAAATCGGCGGCGCCTCATCGACGCAGGTCAGCGGGGCCTGGGACGCCGCAAACCGGCGTGCCGGGCCCCCCGTCCGCGGCATGACCCCCGGGGCAAGCCCCTGCGAGCGCCCCGGTGACCCCCCGCTCCCCAAACCCACAGAACCAAAG
>NZ_JBVIPA010000018.1:0-43052 GCF_055578365.1 Streptomyces sp. NPDC033131 | reverse complement strand
CCCCACCCCCTCCCCCCTCAACCCCCCCCCCCCCCCCCCCCCCCCCGCCCCCCACCCCCCCCCCCCCCCCCCCCCCCCCCCCCCCCCCCCGCGTCCGCGGCATGATCCGCGGGACAGGCCCTGGCGAGCGCCTCGGTGACCCCCGGCTCCCGAGGCCCGAGGAACCGAGGATCGGGCCGGAACACGGCGTCCAGGGCCGCCTTCCCCGCCGCGAAGATCTCCCGGGCGCCCCCGTAGTACCAGGTCACGTCGTGGACCGCGTCGACCCCGACACCGTACGAGGTGACCCCCGCGGCCTGGCACAGCGCGACCGCCCGCCGGATGTGGAAGCCCTGGCTGATCAGCACGGCCCGGTCGACACCGAAGATCTTCTTCGCGCGGACGCAGGAGTCCCAGGTGTCGAAGCCGGCGTAGTCACTGACGATCCGCCCGTCGGGCACCCCGTGCTCTGTCAGATACGTGCGCATCGCGTCCGGCTCGTCGTAGTCCACGCGACTGTTGTCACCGGTGACCAGAACGACCTCGATGCGGTTCTCGCGGTACAGCTTCGCCGCCGCGTCCAGCCGGTGGGCCAGATACGGCGACGGCTCCCCGGCCCACAGGCCGGCGCCGAAGACGACGGCGACCTCGGAGCGCGGCACGTCCGCCGCCGTCCGCAGCCGGTCGCCCGTCGCGACGTACATCCAGGTCGCCGGAAGCAGCGCCAGCACGCACCCGGCCATGACGGCCTGCACCAGCCGCCGCTGCCCGGCACGGGTGCGCGGCAGGCGGGGTCTGCGCAGCTGTCTGAGCGGCCTCGGCAGTCGCATCGGACGGTCCCTCCCCGGTCGGCTTCGACAGTCAGAGACGTCCTGTAAGGCCCCCCGGTTCGCCACACTCTCTGTGACCAGCTTCACTGCGACCTGCGAAACGGCAGGTCACGCCACCTCACAGCCCCCCTGCACCCCACCGTGAACCCCTCGAAAACACCCGTCATTCCCGCGCAACGGGGCGGCAACCTCCCGCGGCCACCATCGGTTCATGACGGCGACGAGCAAGACGAGCAAGTCGAACGTTCCTGGTGAGAAGACCACGACCCGCCCCGTCGGAGCCCTGCCGCTCCCGGGGGCCGACCTCGACAGTACGGCGCACATCATGAACCGGATCAGCAGCCAGCTCGCCACCCAGCTCAGCCTCGTCTCGCTCGACGGCCGCCGGCGCCCCGAGCCGCCGGCGCTCGTCCTGGTCGCCCACGGCAGCCGCGACCCGCGCACGCTGAGGACCGTCCACACGCTCGTCGAGCGGGTCCGCGAGCTGCGCCCCGGTCTGCCCGTGCACCTCGGTCACATCGAGCTGAACGAGCCCCTGCTCCCCGACACCCTCGCCTCCCTCGGCACCGGCGACGCCGTCCTCGTACCGCTGCTCCTCAGCCGCGGCTACCACGTCAAGCGCGACATCCCCGAGATGGCGGCCGCCGCCCGGGCACGCACCCGCGTGGCCGGCCCGCTCGGCCCCCACCCCCTCCTCGTGGAGACCCTGCACGCCCGCCTGGTCGAGGCCGGCTGGCCCACCCACATGGACGAGACCACCCGCCGCACCAGCGCGGTCGTCCTCGCCGCGGCCGGCTCCCGCGACCCGGAGGCGGCCGTCGACACGGGCCGCACGGCCCACCTCCTGTCGAAGCGCCTGGGCGTACCGGTGGTCCCCGCCTACGCCTCCGCCGCCACCCCGACGGTCGACACGGCGGTCCGCGCCCTCACGGCCCGAGGCCGCGACCGAGTGGCCGTGGCCTCCTACTTCACGGCCCCGGGCCTCTTCGCCACCCAGTGCGCGGAAGCCGCCCCCTGGACAGCCGCTGCCCCCCTGGGCACCCACCCGGCCATGGCCCGCCTGGTCCTGCACCGCTACGACCAGTCCCTGGCAACGGCAACGGCAACGACGCCGGCACCGCAACTGGCCTCCGCCTGAAAACCGCCTGAGCGACAAACGGGGGCGCGCGGAACGGCGCGCCAAGCCACCCCACACCCGCACCCGCGAGGCACCGGAACTGGCGTCCGCTTGAAGACGCCGGACACGGATGCCCACCAAGGGGCGCGGGGAACTGCGCGCCAAGCGGAACTGGCCTCGGCCTGAAGACGCCGGCCAGGCATGCCCACCAAGGGGCGCGGGGAACTGCGCGCCAAGCCACCCCACACCCGCACCCGCCACACAACAGGTCCTGGCAGACGCGTAGGCACCCCCGATTGTCACTACCTGCGCTTACTGTCGAGACATGGAAGGCACCGACCCCGCACACAAGAACCACATCCTGCCCCCCGGCTACGACCCGACGTCAGTCGACCGCTGGGCCACCGAACCGGACAAACGCCCAGGCCGCACCGCCTTCCAACGCGACCGCGCCCGCGTCCTGCATTCCTCCGCCCTGAGAAGACTCGCCGGCAAGACCCAGGTGGTGACGCCCGGCACCCGGAACCAGGCGTGGGACGCCAGCCCCCGCACCCGCCTCACCCACTCCCTGGAGTGCGCCCAGGTGGGCCGAGAGCTCGGCGCGGCCCTCGGGTGCGACCCCGACCTGGTGGAGGCCGCCTGCCTCTCCCACGACCTCGGCCACCCCCCGTTCGGCCACAACGGCGAAGTGGCCCTCAACGAATTCGCCGACGACTGCGGCGGTTTCGAGGGCAACGCCCAGTCGCTGAGGCTCCTGACCCGCATCGAGCCCAAGCGCTTCACCGCCGAAGGCTCCGTCGGCCTGAACCTCACCCGTGCCGCCCTCGACGCCGCCACCAAGTACCCGTGGCCCCGAGGCGCCCACCCCACCGACCCGAAGTCCCCGAAGTTCGGCGTCTACGACGACGACCGCCCCGTCTTCGACTGGGTCCGCAAGGACGCCCCCGGCACCCGCACCACCTTCGAGGCCCAGGTCATGGACTGGTCCGACGACGTGGCGTACTCGGTCCACGACGTCGAGGACGGACTGCACGCCGGTCACATCGACCCCAACTGCCTGCACGCCGAGCCGGAACGCCAGGCGGTCTTCGCGGTCGCCATCGGCCGGTACGTCCCCGAGGACACCGACCCCGCCGAGCTCGCCGAGGCCCTCGACCGCCTCCAGGACCAGGAGTGGTGGCCGCACGGCTACGACGGCTCGGCCGTCGCCCAGGCCCGCCTGAAGGACGCCACCAGCCAGCTCATCGGCCGCTTCTGCCTCGCCGCCGAGGCCGCCACGCGCGCGGCGTACGGCACCGGGCGGCTCACCCGCTACACCGCCGAACTGGTCGTACCCCACGAGACCCGCCTGGAGTGCGCGGTCCTCAAGGCGGTCGCCGACCGGTACGTCATGCAGCGCGCCGAACAGGAGCGGCTGCGGGCCGACCAGCGGATCGTGGTCGCGGAGCTGGCCGAGGCGCTCACCGTGCGCGCGCCGGACGGCCTGGACCCCCAGTTCCGCGCCCTGTTCGACCGCGCGTCCGACGACCGCGCCCGCAAACGGGTGATCGTCGACCAGATCGCGGCCCTCACCGACGTCGCGGCCCGGTCACTGCACGAACGACTGACAGGACACCTGTGAGAGGGCTGAGACGGGCTGAGACCCGAGTGACGTGAAACCAGCCCGTACGTGACACTCCGTGGCCTGAACGGGCCACTCCCTCTTCCCGCATCACGCTGCGTGCGGGACGCTCGCATGTGGCGGCACCCTTACGAGGAGGCATCAAGTGGTCGACGCGGATCAGACATTCGTCATCGTCGGAGGCGGTCTCGCCGGCGCGAAGGCGGCCGAGACGCTCCGAGCGGAGGGCTTCACCGGCCGCGTGATACTGATCTGCGACGAACGCGACCACCCGTACGAGCGCCCGCCCCTCTCCAAGGGCTACCTCCTCGGCAAGGAGGAGCGCGACAGCGTCTTCGTCCACGAACCGGCCTGGTACGCGCGCAACGACATCGAGCTGCACCTCGGCCAGACCGTCGACGCCGTCGACCGGACCGCGAAGACGGTCCGCTTCGGCGAGGACGGCACCGTCGTCCGCTACGACAAACTGCTCCTGGCCACCGGCGCCGAGCCCCGCCGCCTGGACATCCCGGGCACGGACCTCGCCGGCGTCCACCACCTGCGCCGCCTCTCCCACGCCGAACGCCTCAAGGGCGTCCTGGCCGCCCTCGGCCGGGACAACGGCCACATCGTGATCGCCGGCGCCGGCTGGATCGGCCTGGAGGTCGCGGCGGCGGCCCGCGAGTACGGCGCCGAGGTCACCGTCGTCGAGCCGGAGCCGACCCCGCTGTACGGCGCCCTCGGCCCGGAGCTCGGCAACCTGTTCGCCGAGCTGCACCGCGAGCACGGAGTCCGCTTCCACTTCGGCGCCCGGCTGACCGAGATCGTCGGCCAGGACGGCGTGGTCCTCGCGGCCCGCACCGACGACGGCGAGGAGCACCCCGCGCACGACGTCCTCGCGGCGGTCGGCGCGGCCCCGCGGATCGCCCTCGTGGAGGCGGCGGGCCTGGCAATCGCCGAGCGCGCGCACGGCGGCGGCGTCATGGTCGACGAACGGCTGCGCACCTCCGACCCCGACATCTACGCGGCCGGTGACGTGGCCTCCTTCCACCACGCCCTCTTCGACACCCGGCTGCGCGTCGAGCACTGGGCCAACGCACTCAACGGCGGCCCGGCGGCGGCCCGCGCGATGCTCGGCCACGACCTCACCTACGACCGGGTGCCCTACTTCTTCTCCGACCAGTACGACATGGGGATGGAGTACAGCGGCTGGGCGCCCCCGGGGACGTACGACGAAGTGGTGATCCGGGGGGACGCGGGAAAGCGTGAGTTCATCGCGTTCTGGGTGAAGGAGAACCGGGTGCTGGCGGGGATGAACGTGAACGTGTGGGACGTCACAGAGCCCATCCAGCAGCTGATCCGCAACAAGGCCCCGGTGGACACGGAGGCGCTGGCGAACCCGCACGTTCCGCTGGACAGCCTGGCCTCGTGACCCCACGAGTGCGATCGACTGTCACACCACACCCGTAGAATTCACGCGTGGCAGGACGGATCAACGACGAGGACGTGAAGGCGGTACGGGACGCGGTCCCGATCGACGCCGTGGTGTCCGAGTACCTCCAGCTGCGCAACGCCGGCGGCGGAAACCTCAAGGGGCTGTGCCCCTTCCACGACGAGAAGTCGCCGTCCTTCCAGGTCAGCCCGAGCAAGGGACTCTTCCACTGCTTCGGCTGCCAGGAGGGCGGCGACACCATCACGTTCGTGATGAAGGTCGACCACCTCTCCTTCTCCGAGGCGGTCGAGCGCCTCGCCGCCCAGGCCGGCATCACCCTGCGCTACGAGGAGGGCGGGTACAACCCCTCCCACCAGCGCGGCGAACGCATCCGCCTGGTCGAGGCCCACAAGGTCGCCGCCCAGTGGTACACGGAACAGCTGGCCACCAGCTCCGAGGCCGACACCGGCCGCAAGTTCCTCGCCGAGCGCGGCTTCGACCAGGCCGCCGCCGAGCACTTCTCCGTCGGCTACAGCCCCCAGGGCTGGGACCACCTCACCCGTTACCTCCGCGGCAAGGGCTTCAGCGACAAGGAGCTCCTGCTCTCCGGTCTCTCCCAGGAGGGCCGCCGCGGCCCCATCGACCGCTTCCGCGGCCGTCTGATGTGGCCCATCCGCGACATCGGCGGCGAGGTCGTCGGCTTCGGCGCGCGAAAGCTGTACGAGGCGGACAACGGCCCCAAATACCTCAACACGCCCGACACGGCGATCTACCGCAAGTCCCAGGTCCTGTACGGCATCGACCTGGCGAAGAAGGACATCGCCAAGAGCAGCCGCGCGGTGGTCGTCGAGGGCTACACGGACGTCATGGCCTGCCACCTCGCCGGCGTCACCACGGCCATCGCCACCTGCGGCACGGCCTTCGGCACCGACCACATCAAGATCCTCCGCCGCCTCCTCATGGACAACGGCTCGGCCCGCGTGATCTTCACCTTCGACGGCGACGCGGCCGGCCAGAAGGCGGCCCTGCGGGCCTTCGAGGACGACCAGAAGTTCGCCGCCGAGACGTACATCGCGATCGCCCCGGACAACATGGACCCCTGCGACCTGCGCCTGGCCAAGGGCGACGAGGCGGTCGCCGACCTGGTCGAACCCCGCACCCCGCTCTTCGAGTTCGCGCTGCGCCAGATCGTCGTCCGCTACGACCTGGACACCCCGGCCGGCCGGGCGGCGGCGCTGGACGAGGCCGCCCCCATCGTGGCCCGCATCAAGAACAGCGGCGCCCAGCACGAGGTCGCCGTGCAGCTCGCCGGCATGCTCGGCATCCTCGACACCCAGTTCGTCGTCAAGCGGGTCGCCCAGCTGGCCCGTTGGGCCCGCGACCGCGGCGGCCAGGGCCCGGCACCGCAGCGCGTCCGCGGCCAGCAGTACGACGCCCCGTCCCGGCCCGCCGTGTCCGGCCCCGCACTCAACCTCCGCAACCCCGTCTACGCCACCGAGCGCGAGCTCCTCAAACTCGCACTCCAGCGCCCCGACCTGGTCTCCCCGGCCTTCGACGCGTACGGCATCGACGAGTTCACCGCCCCGCCCTACGCCGCCGTCCGGCAGGCCGTCATGGAGGCGGGCGGCGTCGAATTCGGCACCCAGGACCCGCAGGAGTACCTGGTCCGGGTCCGTGACGCGGCACCGGACGACACCGTCCGCGCGATGGTCACGGAACTCGCGGTCGAGGCGATCATGCGCAAGACGGTCGACGAGAACTACGCGGGCGAACAGCTCGTGACCGTACGCCGCAGGGCCGTGGCCCGCCGCATCCCCGATCTGCAGAGCGCCCTGACCCGGCTCGGCCAGCACGGGGACCCGGCCCAGGTCGCCGCCATCCAGAACGAGATGATGATCCTCACGCGGTACGACAGAGCACTCCAGGAGCAGGGCCCCGCGGCACTCTGAGGCCGGACGGCGAGCGTCACCCGTAACCACCCGGTCACGGACCGGACGCAAAAAGTCCCCGCACGCCCCTCGTGGCGGCGATGTGTCGTACTCCACACTGGGTTCCGGTGCCTGAGTCCTCGGAGCGCGGCCGATCCGTCCCCAACGGGTCCCACACCCCCGCGGTTCCGCTCATCGCGTACGGGACGGACAGCGGCGAGGCCGCCGACTCCGCTCCCGAAGTAGCGCTGCCGCACACCTCAGCAGCGATCATCCTGGAGGTCGCCCCCGTGCAGACCCAGACCCTCACCCAGACCGAGATCGGTACGGACGGCACGGAACCGGACGCGGAGACCGAGGTCCTCCTCGCGGTTCCGCCGCAGAACCGTGCCGCGCACCACCCCGAGGCGGACCCCGAAGCCCCGTCGGCCGACGCGCTGGAGAGCGCCGAGGCCCCCGAACCCGTCGAGGTCAACGAACCCGTCGAGGTTCCCGAGCCGCGCCGGGGCCGCGCCGACACGGGCGCCCCCTCCTCGGACCTGTTCCGCCAGTACCTGCGGGAGATCGGCCGCATCCCGCTGCTCACCGCGGCCGAGGAGGTCGAACTCGCCCGCCGGGTCGAGGCCGGCCTGTTCGCCGAGGAAAAGCTCGGCAACACCCCCGACCTTGACAGCGAGTTGGCCCTCGACCTGGACAAGCTGGTCGTGATGGGCCGCATGGCCAAGCGTCGTCTGATCGAGGCGAACCTGCGGCTCGTGGTCTCCGTCGCCAAGCGGTACGTCGGCCGCGGACTGACCATGCTCGACCTGGTCCAAGAGGGAAACCTCGGCCTGATCCGCGCCGTCGAGAAGTTCGACTACGCCCGCGGCTACAAGTTCTCCACGTACGCCACCTGGTGGATCCGCCAGGCCATGTCCCGCGCCCTCGCCGACCAGGCCCGCACGATCCGAGTGCCCGTCCACGTCGTCGAGTTGATCAACCGGGTCGTCCGCGTCCAGCGCCGCATGCTCCAGGAACGCGGCTACGAACCGACCCCGGAAGAGGTCGCCGACCACCTGGACCTGGCGCCGGAACGCGTCAGCGAGGTGCTGCGCCTGGCCCAGGAACCCGTCTCCCTGCACGCCCCCGTGGGGGAGGAGGACGACGTGGCCCTCGGCGACCTGATCGAGGACGGCGACGCCGCCAGCCCGGTCGAGTCGGCGGCGTTCCTGCTGCTCAGGGAGCACCTGGAGGCGGTCCTGTCGACGCTGGGGGAGCGGGAGCGGAAGGTCGTACAACTCCGCTACGGCCTGGCCGACGGCCGCCCGCGCACCCTGGAGGAGATAGGCCGCATCTTCGGCGTGACCCGGGAGAGGATCCGCCAGATCGAGTCGAAGACCCTCAACAAACTCCGCGACCACGCCTTCGCGGACCAGCTGAGGGGCTACCTGGACTGACCCAGCAGCTTCTTCGCCCCCGCCGCCCCTTCCCGTCCCGTCCCGTCCCGTCCTTCCGGGGCTCCGCCCCAGACCCCGCTCCTCAAACGCCGGAGGGGCTGATTTTTCAGCCCCTCCGGCGTTTGAGGACGAGGCCCTTCGGGCCGAAGCGGGGGTCTGGGGGCGGCAGCCCTCAGGGACGGGACGGGAAGGGGCGGCGGGGGCGAAAAGGCTAGTCCACCTCGGCCACCGCCTGCGCGAACTGCGCCTGGTACAGCCGCGCATACGCCCCGTCGGCCGCCAGCAGGTCGCCGTGCGCGCCCTGTTCCACGATCGACCCGTTCTCCATCACCAGGATCGTGTCCGCGTCCCGGATCGTCGACAGCCGGTGCGCGATGACGAACGACGTACGCCCGTGCGCGAGCTTGGCCATCGCCTTCTGGATCAGCACCTCGGTGCGCGTGTCCACGGAACTCGTCGCCTCGTCGAGGACCAGGATCACCGGGTCCGACAGGAACGCCCGCGCGATGGTGACGAGCTGCTTCTCACCCGCGCTGACCCCGCTGCCCTCGTCGTCGATCACGGTGTCGTACCCGTCGGGCAGCGTCCGCACGAACCGGTCCGCGTGGGCGGCGCGCGCCGCCTCCTCGATCTCCCCGCGCGTGACCTCGCGCGCGGCGCCATACGCGATGTTCTCGGCGATCGTCCCGCCGAACAGCCAGGTGTCCTGCAGCACCATGCCGATACCGGCGCGCAGGTCGTCCCGGGACATCCGGGCGATGTCGACGCCGTCGAGGGTGATCCGCCCGCCGGACACCTCGTAGAACCGCATGAGGAGGTTGACCAGGGTGGTCTTGCCGGCTCCCGTGGGGCCGACGATGGCGACCGTGTGGCCCGGATCCACCGTCAGGGAGAGATCCTCGATCAGCGGCCTCTCCGGGTCGTACCGGAACGACACGTGCTCCAGCGCCACCCGCCCGCGCAGCTCCTCCGGCTTCACACCCGGCACCGGGTCCGCCTCCTGTTCCTCGGCGTCCAGGAGCTCGAAGATCCGCTCGGCCGAGGCCACACCCGACTGCACCAGGTTCGCCATCGACGCGACCTGGGTCAGCGGCATCGAGAACTGCCGCGAGTACTGGATGAAGGCCTGCACGTCACCGATGGACAGCGCGCCGGAGGCGACCCGCAGCCCGCCGACGACCGCGACCAGCACATAGTTCAGGTTCGACACGAACATCATCAGCGGCTGCATGACCCCGCTGTTGAACTGCGCCTTGAACCCGGCCTCGTACAGGGCGTCGTTCTGCTCGGCGAACTGCTTCGCCGAGTCCTCCTGACGGCCGAACACCTTGACCAGGTTGTGCCCGGTGTACATCTCCTCGACGTGCGCGTTCAGCTTGCCGGTGGAGCGCCACTGCTGCACGAAGTGCGGCTGCGACCGCTTGCCGACACGCGTGGCGACGACGAACGACAGGGGCACGGTGACGAGCGCGACCAGCGCCAGCAGCCAGGACACCCAGAACATCATCACGAGCACGCCGATGATGGTGAGCACCGAGTTGATCAGCTGGCCCATCGACTGCTGCAGGGTCTGCCCGATGTTGTCGATGTCGTTGGTGGCCCGGGACAGCACCTCGCCGCGCTGCCGCTTGTCGAAGTACGACAGCGGCAGCCGCGACAGCTTCGTCTGCACGTCCTCGCGCATCCGGTACATGGTCCGGTTGACCGCCCGGTTCACCAGCCGGGTGGCCACCAGCATCAGCGCGCCGGCCACCACGAACACGGCGAGCGCGAGCAGCAGCACCTCCCCGACGGCACCGAAGTCGATGCCCTTGCCCGGGGTGAAGTCGGTGCTGCGGAGCATGTCGGCGACGGAGCCCTCGCCCCGCTCGCGCATGGCCTCGAGAGCCTCCGCCTTGGTCTGACCGGCCGGCATCTGCCGCCCGACGATCCCCGCGAAGACCAGGTCGGTGGCCTGGCCGAGGATCTTCGGCCCCACGACCGACAGCGCGACGCTCACCGTCACGCAGAACAGCAGCGCGTAGATGGTCAGCCGCTCGGGCCTGAAGTGGGTGAGGAGCCGTTTGCCCGATCCCTTGAAGTCCATCGAACGGTGGTCGGGACCGGTCCCGGCCATCATCCGTCCCGCAGGCCCGGCCATCAGGCAGCCTCCGCTTCCGTGAGCTGGGAGAGCACGATCTCCCGGTAGGTCTCGTTGTCCGCCATCAGCTCGTGATGCCTGCCGGTGCCGACCACCCGGCCCTCGTCGAGGACGACGATCCGGTCGGCGTCCCGGATGGTCGACACCCGCTGGGCGACGATCACGACGGTCGCCTCGGCGGTCTCGTCGGCCAGCGCCGCGCGCAGGGCGGCGTCGGTCGCGTAGTCGAGCGCGGAGAAGGAGTCGTCGAAGAGGTAGATCTCCGGACGCTGCACCAGCGTGCGGGCGATCGCGAGCCGCTGCCGCTGACCGCCCGACACGTTCGTGCCGCCCTGCGCGATCGGCGCGTCGAGCCCGCCCTCCAGCCCCTTCACGAAACTCTTGGCCTGCGCCACCTCGAGCGCGTGCCACAGCTCCTCGTCACTCGCGTCGGGATTGCCGTAGCGCAGATTGGTGGCGACGGTGCCCGCGAACAGGTACGGCCGCTGCGGCACCATGCCGACGGTCTTCGCCAGCAGCACCGGGTCGATGGCCGCCACGTCGACACCGTCGACGAGGACCTCGCCGTCGGTCGCGTCGAACAGCCGCGGCACCAGCCCGAGCAGCGTCGACTTGCCGCTGCCGGTCGAACCGATCACGGCGGTCGTCTCGCCGGGCCGGGCCACCAGGTCGATCGACTTCAGCACCGGCTCCTCGGCCCCCGGGTAGCGGAAGCCCGCCCGGCGGATCTCCAGATGACCGTGCCGGCGCAGCTCGAGCACCGGGGCCGTCGGCGGCACCACACTCGAAGAGGTGCCCAGGACCTCCTCGATGCGCTCGGCGCACACCTCGGCGCGCGGCACCATCATGAACATGAAGGTGGCCATCATCACGGACATCACGATCTGCATCAGATAGGCGAGGAACGCGGTCAGATCACCGATCTGCATCTCCCCGCCGTCGATGCGGTGCGCGCCGAACCAGACCACCGCGATCGACGACAGGTTCACCACCGTCATGACCATGGGGAACATCAGCGCGAGCAGGTTGCCGGCGCCCAGGGCGGTGTCGGTCAGATCGGCGTTGGCCTTCCTGAACCGCTGCTCCTCGTACTCGTCCCGGACGAAGGCGCGGATCACGCGGTTGCCGGTGATCTGCTCGCGCAGCACCCGGTTCACCGTGTCCAGCTTCACCTGCATGGAACGGAACAGCGGGCGCAGGGCACGCACGATCAGCGTCACGCAGATCCCCATCACCGGCACGACCGCGATCAGCACCCCGGACAGCGGCACGTCGAGGCCGAGCGCCAGCACGATGCCGCCCACACACATGATCGGCGCCGACACCATCAGGGTGAACGTCATCAGGGCCAGCATCTGGACCTGCTGGACGTCATTGGTCGTCCGGGTGATCAGCGAGGGCGCGCCGAACTGGCCGACCTCGCGCGCCGAGAAGGACTGCACCCGGTCGAAGACGGCGGCCCGAAGGTCCCGGCCGAGCGCCGACGCGGTCTTCGCGCCGTAGTACACCGCGCCCACGTTGCACACGACCTGCACGAGCGAGATGCCGATCATCAGCGCGCCGAACGAGAGGATGTAGCCGGTGTCGCCCTTCACGACGCCGCTGTCGATGATGTCCGCGTTGAGCGTGGGCAGGTAGAGGGTGGCGCAGGTCTGCAGGAACTGCAGCAGCACCAGAAGGGTGATGGGTCTCTTGTAGGGCCTGAGATAGGTCCGCAGGAGTCGTATGAGCACGCTTGGTCTCTCGGAGTCGGCGGTGGGGGCGGGGTTTGGTTGCCCCTGGCCCCTATCGTCGGACACTCCACCCCTGTTACCTCAACCGATTAAGCCGACAGCATTGCTTCCCGCGGCCTTCCGGGCCCGGCTCATACCGGAGTCTTATGTTCCGCTAGGACCGGAACGCCCCCGGATGCGTCTGCTCCCGCACCGACACGAACTGCTGCCGTACGGCCTGCCCCACCGCCAGATCCTCGCCGGGCTCCAGCACCTGCGCCGCCGCTCCCTGCCAGGCCGGCGGGTTGCGCGGGTCGAGGTTCCCCTGCGACACACCGAGCGCCCAGGCGGCCTGCCGGGCCGCGCCGATCGCCGCGTAGTCCGCCGGCTGCGGTACGACGACCTGCGCGCCGAACAGCGCGGGCGCCGCGGCCTGCACGGCGGGCAGCTCGGCCGCCGCCCCCAGCAGGAAGACGCGCCGCACCTCCACACCCCGGCCGCGCATCACGTCGAGCGCGTCCGCGAGCCCGCACAGCATGCCCTCGAACGCGGCCCGTGCCAGATGCTCCGGCTTCATCGACTCACGCCTGAGGCCCGCCAGCGTCCCGGCGGTGTGCGGCAGACTCGGCGTCCGCTCACCCTCCAGATAGGGCAGCAGCACCAGCCCGTGCGCCCCCGGCGTCGACTTCATCGCCAGGTCGGACAGGCTCTCCAGATCGGCGAGCCCCAGCATCTCGGCGGCCCCGCGCAGGGTCCGTACGGCGTTCAGCGTGGTCACGACCGGCAGGTGCATGCCCGTGGCGTCCGCCAAGGACGTGATCATCCCGCTCTGGTCGACGAGCGCCTCGGGGTGCACGGCCATCACGGAACCGGAGGCCCCGAGCGACACCACCGCATCACCCAGACTCAGCCCCAGCCCGAAGGCGGCGGACATCGTCTCGCCGGTACCGGCGGAGATCAGCAGCCCCTCCGGAGTCGTACCGGCCGCGTCGGAGGGCCCGATCACCTCGGGCAGCATGACCTGGTGTCCGAGCGCCAGCTCGACCAGATCGGCCCGGTAGGCGCCGGTGGCGGCAGACCAGTACCCGGTCCCGGAAGCCCCACCGCGATCGGTGGTCCGTCTCACCGGCCGCCCGAGCAGCTGCCACACCAGCCAGTCGTGGGCCTGCAGCAGGACGGCCGTGCGCTGGGCGGCCTCGGGTTCGGTCTTGGCGAGCCAGCGCAGCTTGGCGACCGGCTGCGCGGCCTGCGGCACACAGCCCACGGCCTGCGCCCACGCCTCACGCCCGCCGAGCGCGTCGACCAGATCGGCCGCCGCGACCTGCGCCCGCCGGTCCCCGCCGACCATCGCCGGCCGCACCGTGTTGCCCTGGGAGTCCAGCGGCACCACCGCGTTCTGCTGCGCGGACACGCCGATGGCCTGCACGCCCTCCAGCAGCCCGCCACCGGCGGCCTCACCGAGGGACAGCAGCCAGGCCTGCGGATCGACGTCGGAAGGCCGCGCCCCGCCGTCGGCGTTCTCCACCGGATGCGGCGCGTAGCCCTGCCTCAGCACGGCGCCCGTGTCCGTGTCGCAGACGACGATACGAGTGAATTCGGGCGAACTGTCCAACCCGGCGACTATCCCCATGGCCAAAATTCTGCCGTACCGCAGGGGGTGAACGTGTCGGCTCGGGGGCCCCTGTCCGTCGAAGGGCCCCCGGTACGCCCCGGACCACTAGGTATTGCTGGTACCCCAGTCGTCCCCGGCGGCCCCGTTCGTGTGGTGATCGCGCAGTGACCGCACCCGCTGGGCCACCGAGTCGGGCACCCGGTCACCCACCTTCTCGCTCACCACGTGGTACGCCTTGCCCGCGTACTGGCGGCCCTGCTGCGCCGCCGTCTCCGCGGTGTTGCGGACGGCAGGGTTCTGCGCGACCTGGCGGGCGGACTTCTTCAGCTGCTCGTAGCGCTCGCGTCCGGCCTTCGTGCCCAGCACGTAACCCAGAGCGAGTCCGACGACGAACGTGAGCCGGTAGCGCATGACAGCCACCCTTCCCTCGTGTTGGTCTCCGGCGCGGCATCGATGCCAGAGGGGAACCGATTGGCGGAGCACCCCCCTGCTTGCGCTAATGTATGTGTCGCAGCGACCGCCCGCCCCCTGGCGAATACCCAGGGAGCAACGTTCGATGCAGCGAGGCAATCCTCCGTAGCTCAATTGGCAGAGCAGCCGGCTGTTAACCGGCAGGTTACTGGTTCGAGTCCAGTCGGGGGAGCTTCGATCTTCCGTAGCTCAATTGGCAGAGCAGCCGGCTGTTAACCGGCAGGTTACTGGTTCGAGTCCAGTCGGGAGAGCAAGGTGAACGAGGGCCCCGTAGGGGTCCTTTTTCATGTCCGTGGGAACCGGGCTCAGCGCGCCGCAGTCCTCCAGGGCAGGCGAAGTCGACCATCCGAAGCAGGAGATCGTATGAGCGGCTATGCTGCGGCAGACGGCGCGCACACGTGTACGCGACACGCCGCTATGGGGCGGTAGCTCAGCCGGTTAGAGCAGCGGACTCATAATCCGTCGGCCGTGGGTTCGAGTCCCACCCGCCCCACCTGCGCAGGCTTGTGACCTGCGGAAACGTTCATTTTCTCCTGTCGGATCGTCAACTTCGCCTGAACGGACTGAATCCGCTGCTCGTGAGTTCGGCCTCGTGGCTGGCGTTGGTGTTCGGACGGCTCTGACCAGCAATGATGTTCCATTCTGTTGGCGGTGAACCCGCCGCACATGGCTCCTGTGGCTGGGCGGGTGCTTGATTCGGGACGCTCGCAGGACGCAGGGAAACGGACGGGGCTGTTCCGCCAGCCGTGTAGTCGACGTGCGTCATGGGTGGGAAGGGAAATCGGCACAGTGAGGCGGCAGGAGGCTGGGCCTGCGCGGTTGGATCACAGAGCCGCTACTGAGGTCGGCCGGAGCTGCGGGAAACGGCCCGTACTGGAAACGGCCCAGGGGCTTTTTGATGAGTCGCGTGACGAGGCTCTGAGACGTGGCCACGAGGTATGACGAGCCAGTGGGCGGCTACGAGATGGTCCGACCGGCCTCAGCGTTGCGGGCCGGGATCGTTCGTCCTCCCCGCGCCCCCTGGGTGCCAGGAACTGCCCCAAGAGGAAACGGTCCCGGACGGTCCCGGTCCACTCGTGGGTGCCCCGTGGTTCATGCCGGCAGGATGTCGGGGCGGTCGAGGACGGCTTGTCCAGCCCAACTGCTCGGGTTGCGGACCGCCGGTAGCTGAGTGTGTTCCGATGCTCAATCACTGTCGGTGTGTGACAGCCGGGCCGGCGGCTTCGGCGAACGCACTCAGATAGATCATCTGCGCTCGGGTCCGTGACCCAGGTGATCGCGGGCTATCACGCCGCCCGGTGTACGGCCTCGGTGCTGTTCGAGGTCGAGCTGGCCCTCGAAGGTCTCGTTGACCGACTCGATGACCTGCCGCAACGGCTTGAACAGCGGCGCCGGGCCGTTCCGGCTCGCCCTTGCGGGCCGGCCGAACCAGCTGGATGTCCTGCCCGGCCAGCTCGTGCTCAAAGCCCCGGCCGAAGTAGTTCTTGTCGCCGATCAGCGTCTGTCCAGGCCGGGCGGCGGTCAGGCCCGGTTCGGCGGCGAGCAGGTCCAGCAGGGTCTCGCGCTCGTCGGCCTTGGCCCCGGTCAGGGCGAAAGCGACGGGCAGGCCCCGGAGGGTGCACACCAGGTGCAGGCGCAGGCCCCAGAAGAAGCGGATGCGGCTGGCGCAGTACCCGTACTCGGCCCATCCGGCCAGGTCGGAGCGTTTCACGGTCTCAAGGGAGCGTCGCACTCCACCGGCGTGGAGTCCACGATCCACACGTCGTCGCCCCACACGGAGGTGTCGGTGGCCAGTAGCCGGGTGACCCGACGCAGCAGCTCGGCGGCCTTGCGCAGCCGCTTGTTGTAGCCGAGCTACTTGGGCAGGTACGGGAAGAGATGCCGCAGGTGGGAGCGGGCGTGGCGGAGCCACCTGGCCTCGGAGGTGAGACCGAGCATGGCCTGCATCATCACGAGCGTGACCAGCTCGGCGTCGCTCAGCAGCGCGGTGATCCCCACCGTCGGCCGCCCCGTAGCGAGATGCGGTGAGTCCCTTGGCGGATCGTCGGTCTTCACATGGAGTGCGGTCGCGAGGGAGTCCAACTCTGCCTTCACACACTGACGTTGGACTCACTCGCCTAATGTGCGCAGCCGATCCCTCCGCGCCGAGGTGTTCGGCGAGTTTGAACGGCGTGTACGAGGCAGCGGCGCTGCAAGGGCGAGGACCGCGAAGGCGAGGACCGCGGCCCCCGTCCGGGCGGCGTGGGCGATCTGCCAGCGGTCCCGTACGTCGGTCCAGTTGGAGGGCGGGGACTGGGCGTTCCAGTGGAGCTGGTCGGAGTTGATGGGCAGGTTGACGATGAGCGTGAGGCCGAGGACGAGGACCAGGAGGGCGAGTGCGGCCACGGTCGGCCATCGGGTGTTGGTTCGGTAGGTCTGGTAGGCCAGTACCGCTGTGGCGATCAGCGACGGCAGGAGTGTGGCGACGGCGAGTTTGTCGAGGGAGTCGAGTTCGACCAGCCGGACCTGGGTGTAGACGGTGCTGTCGAAGCCGCGCAGCGAGAGTTCCAGGACGAGGACTGACGTGAGGAATCCGGCGAACAGTCCTGCGCATACGAGGCTGGTGAAGCGGGCGTACTTCGTCATGATCACGTTCTTTCGTGATGGGGGACCCGGGCGGCGAAGGGGCGGGCGGGACGGCCGAGGCATCTTCCTGACCTTGTTGGTTGCCGTCGCGGGTCGTCGCTCGCCTTCTCACCCGCCGCCCGGGGCATGTGCGTGGCTGGTATTGGTCAGTTCGCGATTCCGACGACCTGCTCGATGGTGTCCGGCTGGTTCACCATGGCGAGCATGTGGTGGGCGACGTCGGCGCGTGGCACGGACAACCCGCCCCGGATGTTGCGGTTCCACGCGGTCCGGTACGTGCCGGTCAGGGGCTTGTCGGTGAGTTTGGGCGGGCGCGACACCGTCCATTGCAGTCCGCTGTCGCGCAGGATCTGCTCGGTGACGGCGAGGTCGGCGTAGTGCCGGCCGAACATGGCCCGGGTCAACGGGACTCCCAGGTGGCGCATGAAGAAGCCGTCGCCGGGATCGTGCCTGGGTGGCGTCGGCCGGCCCGGCAGCGGCACCGGTCCGACGGGTGCGGCGCTGACGATGATGATCCGCCGGACGTGCTCGGCCTGCATCGCCGCGATGATCGCGCGGGTACCACGGGAGGTGATGCCCGCGTCCGCGCGCGGGTTTCGCGGGCCGAGCGCGGACAGTACGGCGTCGGCGCCGCCTACCGCCGCGGCGAGCGTGCGCATGTCGGGGCGGGTGAGGTCGACGGCGACCGTCCGGACGCCGCCCGGCAGTTCACGTGGGCGGCGGGCCACGGCGGTGACGTCATGCCCGCCGGATACCGCCTGCTCGACCAGGTGCCGTCCGATACCGCCGGTGGCGGCCACGATCGTGAGTTTCATCGGGGTCCTCCCGCGGTGAAGGCGGCACGGTGGTCGTGCGCCCAGGTGGCGTACGTGCGTGCCGGGCGGCCCAGCAGCCGCCGCACGGTGTCGGTGGTGGGCCCGGCTTCGCGGGCGTAGTCGGCCAGCGAGCCAAGCAGCCGGTCGGGTACCTCGTCGGGCAGGCCGGCGGCGAGCATGCTGCGGCGGATCTCGTCCGGTGCGGCCTCGCTGAAGGACAGCGTCCGGTCGAGCGCCGCGCCGAGCGCGGCGACCTTCTCCGGCTGGCTCAGCGACTGCTCTCCGGTGAGCAGGTACGTCTGACCGCGGTGCCGCGGGTGGGTCAGGGCGAGGGCGGCCACCGCGGCGATGTCACGCTCGTCGACGGTCGAGGTCCTCGCGTGCGGATAGGCCCCCCGCACGGCCCCGGTCGCCTGGATCTGCCCGGCCCAGGCCAGGGTGTTGGCGGCGAAATCGGCGCAGCGCAGGATCGTCCAGTCCAGGCCGCTCCCCCGGGCGATGTCCTCGACCGCGTGGAACTGCTTCCGGAAGCGTGCGTGCCCGGCCGGGTACTGCACGGTCACGGCGGACAATACGACCACTCTTGCCGCGCCCGTCTCGCGGGCGCGGGCCAACAGGTCGACAGCGGTGGAACCGGCGGCACGCGGGCTGAGCAGGATGGCCTCCACTCCGTCGAGGGTGGGAACCTTCGCGGGGTGGACGAGCTGTGTCCCCGCGGGGAATTCGGCGTGCGGGTCGCGGGTGACAGCGGCGACTTTAGCTCCCCCCTCGACCAGGAGGCGGACGGTTTCCCGGCCGACGACGCCGGTGGCCCCGGTGATCAGGATCATGACTGAACCCCCAGTGGGTGTGTCGATAATCGATCTTGCGCGGTGGATGAGCGCGGTTCATATCGCGGGAAGACGTCACGGACGAGCCGTGCGCCAGGATCATCGGCATGCGGCACTGAAACCTCCGGTCCTGCCCTGTCAGGCTGGTCGGGAGATCACTGGGTTTTACGGGTCTGCTTCACTTCCTGGTCGACGGCCCAGGCGTCGGCGACCGGGCCGAGGTGGCTGAGCTTGTCGGGGTTGATGACCGCGCGGATCGTCTGGATCTGCCCGTCGAATGTGTCGAGGGCGAGGATGTGGAGGATTTTGCCGTCGCGGTCGCGGAAAAGCGCGCCCGGCTGGCCGTTGACGTCGTACGGTTCGAACGTGATGTCGATTCGGGCCATGAGCGGGTAGACAGTGGCGAGCAGCCTGGCCACGTTCTCGGCGCCGGTGACGGCCCTGGCCAGCTGCGGTGCCTTGCCACCGCCGTCCCCGACGAGCTGGACGTCGGCAGACAGCAGATTCTGCAGTCCGTCCACGTCTCCCTGCGTCAGTGCCTCGAAGAACCGCCTCGCCAGCTCCTGCCGCTCCTGGCGGTCCGCTTCGAACCGGGGCCGTCCCTCGTGCATGTGGCGGCGTGCCCGTACGAGCAGCTGCCGGCACGCCGCCTCTGAGCGCCCCACCGCGGCGGCGATCTCGTCGAAGCCGAAGGCGAAGACCTCCCGCAGCACGAACACCGACCGCTCCAGCGGACTGAGCCGCTCCAGGAGCAGCAGCGCCGCCATCGACACCGAGTCGGCCAGCTCCGCCGCGCGGGCCGGGTCCTGGTACGGATCGTCCAGCAGCGGCTCGGGGAGCCACGGTCCGACGTACTCCTCCCGCCGCACCCGGGCGGAGCGCAGCACGTCGATCGCGATCCGGGTCACCGTGGCTGACAAGAATGCCTTGGCCGACACGGGCCGGGTGCTCGAGGCAGCGTAGCGGAGCCAGGTCTCCTGTACCGCGTCCTCCGCCTCGCCCACGCTGCCCAGAATCCGGTACGCGATCGAGAACAGCAGCGGCCGCAGCTCCTCGAACTCCTCGACCTTGCCCACGCCGACTCCCCCCTTTGCGGTCTGTGTGCCCGGCCGTACCCGCGCCGGCGAGGCATCCTTCGAAGATCATCCGATGTGTGAGCGGAGCAGACAACGCTCGTGCCGCGACCGCCCTGCCCGCCTTGACCACGGCGTCCTGGCCCCGGCAGGCCTGACCCGGGCCAGGGGTGCGGTGGCGGTTCAGTGGAACTGGCCGACCTGGTAATCGCCGGCCGGCTGCTGGGTGATGATGTTCAGCCGGTTCACCGTGTTCATGAACGAGACCAGCAGCACGAGAGCCGTGAGCTGCTCCTCGTCATAGTGCTGGGCGGCACGCGCCCACACGTCGTCGCTGACCCCGGTAGCCGCGTCCGCGACCCTGGTCCCCTGCTCCGCCAGCTCCAGCGCGGCGCGCTCGGCCGCGGTGAAGACCGTCGCTTCCCGCCAGGCCGCGATCAGGTTCAGCCGCACCGCGCTCTCGCCGGCCGCGGCGGCTTCCTTGGTGTGCATGTCGATGCAGACCGCGCAGCCGTTGATCTGGCTCACGCGCAGCGCCACCAACTCCTGCGTCGTAGCCGACAGCGGCGATTCCTTCAGCTCCCGGCCGACCGACATGAAGTACTTGAGCGCCTTGCCGGCGGCCGGGTTGGCGAAGTAGTTCAATCGCGCGTCCATCGTGTGCTCCTCCACGTTCGTCGATGCCTTCACCCCCAAGACGAGAGGGCCCTCACTCCTGTGACACGGCACGGTGTGACCCACGTCTCTCCACTGTCTGGGTTCGGGCATGTCACAGGCCGAGTCGCTGCCTCGTCTCGGGTGCGGAAGTCCTCGATCAGGGAGTTGATGATGAACGTCGCGCTGTGGATCATCGCTGGAGTGCTCGCCGCTGTCTGCCTGGTGGGCAGCTCCAAGATGTTCGTGCCGCAGGAGAAGCTGGCCGCGATGGGCTCCTCTGCGCAGTGGGTCCTGGAGTTCAGCCCCGGGACTCTCAAGGCCATCGGCGCCGTCGAGCTGCTGGCTGCGGTCGGCCTGATTCTGCCCGCGGTGCTCGACATCGCGCCGGTGCTGGTGCCGCTGGCCGCCACCGGACTTGTTCTGCTGTTCGCCTGCGCGGTCACCATGCGTCTGCGCCGTGGCGAGAAGGCCACGATCGCCGGCGACCTGATCTACCTCGCCCTGGCTGCCTTCGTCGCATGGGGCCGTTTCGGCCCCGAGTCCTTCACCGGCTGACCACCGGCGCATATCAGTCGAGCGCCGAAGTGCCGGGCACACTCCAGGTCGTACCGATACACCTACCAGCCAACGGAGTTGGCTACGACGTCACTCTCTTCAGCAATGAACACCCGCCTACTACAACAGCTTCGTCGCTATTGAACTTGCGCCGCGCCGCACAAAGAACACAGCCGCGTGCTGTGGCTTCCGGTAGCCGAACCGGACCTCAGGGTCGGCCCGACCGTGCTGACCGGAGGCCGCGTGCTCGCCGTGGCGGCAGACCATCCGCTGGCCGAGCGCGGCACCGCGTCACTGGAGGACCTCGGCGACAACCATGTCGTCGACTTCGGCCCCGGCGCCCCCGAGTACTGGGTCACGACCATGGTCCCCACGCGTACGCCGCTCGGCCGCCGTATCCCGCGCGGGCCCGCCGCGCGGACCTTCCACGAGATTCTCTCCCTGGTCGCCTCCGGACAGTGTGTCCACCCGCTGGGCGAGATCGCCGCCCGCTACAACAGTCCCCCCGGCATCGTCTTCCTCCCCGTTCGCGACGCCCCCACCATCCACTACGCCCTCACGTGGCGATCCACCGCCGACGGCCCCTCCCTCCGCGCACTGGCCCAGACCGCCGCCGACCTCGGTCCCATCTCCCTGTGACAGCGGATGACGGGCAGTTGATGGTCGCCGCTGCTGGACGCCAGGCCGGGCCCCGGCGATGGAGTGGCGTCCGCGCCACGCCAGCGCCTACCTGACGGTGTTCACCCGAGGCACCCCCGGGCCGCGCAGCGGGAGCGTCCGGCTGAGGACGAGGTTGGTTGTGGTGCTGCCGAACTCGGCCAGCTCGTCGACGATCTCCTCCAAGTGGGCCATCGACGTGGCCGCCACCTTCATGACGTAGCAGTCGTCTCCGGTGGTGCGCAGGCACTCCAGGATCTCCGGGCGCTCCTCCAGCAGCCGGCGCAGCGGCTGGTGCCGGGTTCCCGGCCCCGGGTACTTGAGCCGGACCACCGCCATCACCGGGTAACCGGTCCGCTCCGGGTTCACCACCGCGCGGTACCCGGTGATCACCTCGGCCTCCTCGAGCCGGCGCACCCGCTCCTTGGTCGCCGACGCACTCAGGTTCACCCGCCGTGCCAGCTCGGTGAACGGAATCCGGCCGTCCCGTTGGACTTCTGTCAGGATCGCCCAGTCCGTCACGTCGAGACTCTCGGTCATACGCCCATTCTACCGGCGGATCCACGGCCGAACCGCCTCTGAACAGGCGGGAATCCCTTCTGGCGACCCATACGCCCTGCCTAGGGTTGGGCCCTATGAAGATCGGAGTGAACGTCCTCAATTTCGGCCCGGGCACCGACCCCGGAGTGTTGCGAAGCTGGGCCCAGACCGTGGAGGGCCTGGGCTTCGACCTACTGATGATCTCGGACCACATCGCCATTACGCCGGATGTCGCCGAGCGCTATCCGGCACCCTTCTACGAGCCCATCACCACCTTGTCCTGGCTGGCTGGCCTCACCACCCGTATCCAGCTCGGCACGACGGTCCTCATCGCTCCCTACCGGCACCCGCTGCTCACCGCCCGGATGGCGGCCAATCTGAATGAGCTGAGCGGCGGCCGGCTGGTCCTCGGCGTGGGAGTGGGCTGGGCGCGGCAGGAGTTCACCGTCCTCGGCATTCCGTTCTCACAGCGCGGACAGCTGACCGACAGCCACCTGCGGGACATCCGGGCCGCTTGGAAGGACACCGCCTCATACGGAGACCGCCGGATCCCGGTGTGGGTCGGCGGCAACAGCGACGCGGGGCTGCGCCGGGCCGTACGACTCGCAGACGCATGGCATCCGCTGCACCCCACCGTGCCGTGGCTGCGCGAAGCCGCAGGCAGGCTGCAGACGTACGCGGACGAGCAACACTTGCCCGTGCCCGCCCTGGCTCCCCGCATCGCCCTGCGGCTCACCAAGGAACCGGTCGACGGAGCGGGACGGCTCGCCGGTGAGGGCACCATCGACCAGATCATGGACGACCTCGACCAACTGCGGCTGCTGGGTGCCAAGTCCGTCGTCCTCGACACCTACCAGGGCGACCCCCACGCGACATGTCACCCGCAGGCGGCCTGGCAGGCACTCGCCACCATGGCCGCGCACCTTCTCCCGCCCAGCACTCCACCCCGCACCACGATGGAGCAGTCATGACCACACCCGACGACCACACTCTCCTCCGACAGGCCATCTCACTCGCGGCCAAGGCACGCGCGAGCGGCAACCCGCCCTTTGGATCTCTGTTGGCAGGACCGGACGGGACGATCCTGGCCGAGGAGCACAACACCACCCTCACCGACAACGACGTCACTGCACACCCGGAACTCAAATTGGCGAGGTGGGCCGCAAGTGAACTCGACGCGCAGACGGCGGCAGGCACCACGATGTACACCAGCTGCCAGCCGTGCGGGATGTGCGAGACCGTCATCCAATGGGCGGGGCTGCGGCGAGTGGTGTTCGCCCTGTCCAACGAACAGCTCCTGGACATCAGGCCGGGCAGCAGCCGACCGCCCGTGCCGCAGGACGGCCCCGCGCTGCTCGGCGAGGTACGGGCTGCGGTCGAGCCCTACTATCGCTGACCGCCGGGCCCGGGGCGGAGCCCGCCACCAGCGGAACGCACCTGGATACGCTCGTCCCTCCAAAGGAGCCACACCCAAAGTAGACCACCGCGACGCGAAGCCCCGAGCGGTCCTGGCGCAAGCCAAGCCCCGGGGCCACTTTCAGGACGCGGCGGACGCAGGCGGCGGTTGTGCGACGCCGACGATGAAGTTTCCCCGGGACCGGACATCTGCCGACCAGCCCAGCGCGGCGAGTTCGCCGGTGAGTGTTCCCGGGTCATGGAAGATTTTCTCGATGCGGTACTCGCGGCCGTCGTCGAGCCGGCGCAGTTTCGCGGCCACCTCTTTCCGCGCTGCCTCGGCGGGGCCTTCGTCAATAAAGACCGCTTTGCCGTGCGGTGCGAGTGCGGCACCAACGGTGTCCCAGAAGGCGCTCAGCCGGGACAACGGGACGTGGGAGAGGAAGAAGGCGAAGAACACGGCGTCGAAGCGGTGCGGCGGCTGCCACTTGAACACATCGGCCTGGGCGAACCGGACGTTGGGGAAGCCGGCCCTCTCCTGGGCGATCTCCAGCACCTCGGGCGAGGCATCGACAGCGGTCAGTGAGCGCGCCCGCGCGGCCAACACCCGAGTCCACTGACCCGTTCCGCAGGCAAGCTCCAGTACATCTCCGGTGATCGGAAGGCCGTCGACCGCAGCCAGTAGCTCCCGCAGGTCCTCACGCTCGGAATAGACCCGGTCGTACTCGGACGCGCGGGCCCGGTAGTAGGCAATCTGCTCCGCCACAAGGGCTTCGTCATCGATTGTCATGACCTCGACCCTAGCCGTTCCCTCCCGCCTTCGGCCTGCTCTGAAGCCGAAGCGGTTCACAAGTGGTCCCAGAACAAGACAATCCCCGGGGCCACTTGAAGGCGTTGCGACGACACGGGATCTTCACTAAATGGGGCCGCTCGAAGCCAACATGCCGGGTCCGCTGAACAACGTCAGAGCCAAGAGGTGAACCGCGTCTCGTGATCTAGTACGGCAGCAAGTCAGCGTGCTCTCTGCGCGAGCGGAGGTGAACCGCTCAGCATGGTCCTCATGGGTCCATGCACCCTGCTCTCCGCGTGAGCGGAGGTGAACCGTACCTCGGCGCCCACGGGCTCATCTCGGACGACTGCTCTCTGCGTAAGCTGAGATGAATGGATGGCCCGCGAGGTCACAGTCAAGATCAGCGGCTGCTTTCCGCGCAAGGGGAGATGAACCCGAGTACGCGGCCACGTCCTCGGCCGTACTGCTGTGCGCTCCGCGCAAGCGGAGGTGAACCGTGATGATGGCCTTCGGGATCCCGCACGACTAGGTGCTCTCCGTGCAAGCGGAGGTGAACCGCAGGACGAGGTCGCTGGCTTCGAGTGGACGATGTGCTCTCCGCGTAAGCGGAGGTGAACCGGGCGTCGCCATCGCCAACGCGCTGCTGCCCAAGTGCTCTCCGCGCAAGCGGAGGTGAACCGTCCGCGAACCTGTCCGACCTCCCGAACCCGGCGGAGGTGATCCAGTGCCCGGCCAGTTCGGCAGCATGTTCGTGAAGCCGTTGCCGGGCCAGTTGATGTGCTCTCTGCGTAAGCGGAGGTGAACCGCTGGTGGCGGAGACAGCCGTCGAGCAGATCGCGTGCTCCCCGCGCAAGTGAAGGTGAACCGTGTCCCGGTGAAGTCGCGGCCCGCCGGTGCTCTCTGCGTAAGCGGAGGTGAACCGGTCCCCGTGACGACTGGCGGTATGCCAGCCTCGTGCTCTCTGCGCAAGCGGAGGTGAACCGCTTACGGTGGACATCGCGGACTGGCGGGCGAAGTGCTCTCTGTGCAAGCGGAGGTGAACCGACGTAGAACCGCGGGACCGGAAGAGCCTTGCACTGCTCTCCGCGCGAGCGGAGGTGAACCGCACGCGTCGATAGGTGTTGCCTCGCTCCGTCCCTGCTCTCCGCGCGAGCGGAGGTGAACCGACGTACACGCCGCCCTGGTCGGGGTCGCGGTGCACAAGCGGAGGTGAACCGGCGGTAGAGGATCTTCCCGCGTGGGCCGAAGTCTGCTCTCAGCGCGAGCGGAGGTGAATTGCGCGGAGGCAACTCTTCCGTGAGCTGGCAGGAGAGCTCGCTGCCGAGAGCGACCTCCCAGCAGCGCGGTGTGCCCCTGAAGAACGGTCAGCCTGAAGGCTGGCTATGCTCTGTTCAGACGTCTTGGCCAACGACACCGGTCATAGAGGCTCCGCCCCGACTGCCGGGGTGGAGCCTTCGCGCGTTGGAAGGGAAATCCGCTGCGGGCGAGTTCGAGGCGCACTCCCGAGCTGGGGCGATCGTCTCGGAAGCTGGTTGGGCTTGTCCTTCCAGGACGCGTTCTGGACGCAGGTTGGACATAAGGATTGGAAAAGACCGACAAGGGCCGAGAAGGACTGAGGCGCCAAACCGCGTCTGAGCTGGGAAAACGGCCAAGATGAGCATTGATCGGCAAGGGTCGCCAAGATCCTCAAAGGACTCATAATCCGTCGGCCGTGGGTTCGAGTCCCACCCGCCCCACCTGTGCAGGCTTCTGACCTGCGGAAACGTTCCTCGTGTGGTGCCGGAGCGCCAACTTCGACTGAACGGACCGAATCCGCTGCTCGCGAGTTGGGAATCTCGTGGGTCTCGTGCTGTTCAGAAGTGCCTTGATGGCTCTGACCTGCGACGGAACAGGCAATCGAGGCCGTGGTCGGCCTCCGGGGCGGCTGTCTTGGGGCTGGAAGTCAAGGTCCAGGGACCAGACAGGGACCAAGACGGCGCCGACACACTGCGTCGCGTGTGTGGGATCCAGGATCGGGGCGCTTCTCATCCGCGGCTGTGGGCCGTCGTCCGTGATGTATCCGGTCGGGCGCCGCGCGCACCGCATGTAGCCGTGGCGCCGTCGAGCGCACGGGAAACGGCCCGAACAGAAGACGGCCCCTCAGGCATCACTCGACGGCTGTCGGGAGCAGGCATAGGTGACGTCTTCGAGGCTCAACTCGTCGAGTCGGTCGCCGAGGGAGGCGAGGCGGTTCTGCAGGCCTGCGGTCGAGGGGCAGGAGGGCGAAAGGGGCCCGGCCATACTGGCCCGAGCCCCCGTCGTGCTGTGTGACGGATGACGTCAGGGCTGGTCGCCGGTGTAGCGGTAGATCGCGCCCGCGGAGTCGACGCAGTACACGGTGCCGTCGGCGGCCGCGCCGATGTCGACCGCGCTGCCGGGGATACCGACCCACGGGTTCGCGTCGTGACCGGTGTACCGGTAGATCTGGTTGGAGCCGTTCACGCCCCAGACGTTGGTCCTGGACCCGGCCGAGATCCGGGTCAGGCCACCTGAGACGCTGACCCAGTCGGTAGAGCCCTGGTCCCCCGTGTAGCGGAAGATGGCGCCCGCGGAGTCGACGCGGTACACGGTGCCGTCGGCGGCCGCGCCGATGTCGACCGCGCTGCCGGGGATACCGACCCACGGGTTCGCGTCATGGCCGGTGTACCGGTAGATCTGTCCGTTGGCGTTCACGCCCCAGACGTTGGTCCTGGACCCGGCCGAGATCCGGGTCAGGCCACCCGAGACGTTGACCCAGTTCACGGAACCCTGGTCGCCGGTGTAGCGATAGATGCCACCTGCGGAGTTGACGTGCCACACCGTGCCGTCGGCGGCCGCGCCGATGTCGACCGCGCTGCCGGGGATACCGACCCACGGGTTCGCGTCATGGCCGGTGTACCGGTAGATCTGACCGCTGCTGTTCACCCCCCATACGTGCGTCCTGGATCCGACGGAGATCGTCGAGAGCCCACCGGAGATCTTCTTCCAATCAGCCATGCACGTGCCTTTCAGTTCGAGGTTGTGCTCGGTACTTGGTCCGCAACGAGAACAACAAAACAGACACGCAGACTGATAGGCCGAGCAAATTATCTGGAAAGTGATGTTTGCAGCTCCCCCGTGCCATGACGCAGGGGTCCATGCGCTCCCGCGCGAGTTACTCAAGGCCGGAAACGCGGTAGCCCACAAGAGAAGCAGTCGGTCACTTGGTTGACACCCATGACCGATCAGAGAGAAAGGGATTAGCTGCTGCCTTCGGTGCCCTGACGGTGATGGAAACTCTGACCGGCGTGGCCTTCACCTGGTGACCTGGCAGGAGAGACAAAGTTGAGGTCCGGCTTCTGTCTGACTGTGCGGGCCGACATCCCTCTTCGGGCTCGTACCTGCCGAGCAGCAGCGTTTGGGGAGCGGTCGGGGCCCAGAGGAGACGAGGCGGAACCGCTGCAGTGCGTCGCGGTTGCCCGGCCCGCGGTGCGTATGAGCTGAGGCGGGGGCCGATATGCCTCGCCCATGACGGCAGGGCCGACGTCAATACGGGGGCGTGGTTGTTCATTCCCGTGGGTGACGGAAGGGGTGGTGGCAGGGCCGTATTCCCGCCGTTGTGGAGCGCCCCAAGCGGTGAATGCCTGTATGGAGAAGGGTTTCTGCGTGCGGGAGGCCCTTGGCGCAGGGCCGGAAGGACGTATAAACCCGTAAGGCCGAATTGGCCTGCATGTTGTTGGGTCGCCTACCGCAACCTCTGTGCTGCCGCTCTCATAGGGCCGGTGTCGGCGGCATGAACACCCGGCACGGACAGTGTGTATCCCGGCGCGGCAAAGGAAGTGAATGGCATGACGACTCCAGCGAATTACCGACAGGGCTCGACGTGGCTCCAGACCACCCCGGTCGACTTCAACCACACCCTCTCCGGCGCCGACCGCGCCGATGAGCGGATCTCCGAGGTCGAGGAACTCAAGATCCCTCACCCCGGAGTGTGGGAGATCTCCTACCACGCCCGCTCGTACACCGGCGGGGCGGGTGAACTCGTGCGCACCGCACTGTTCAAGAACGGCCGGCTCATCACCGGCACGGAAGCCCTGACCGGCGGGAACGCGGTCATGCAGACCACCGCCGGGCAGACGATCCTGGAGAAGTTCGACGTCAATGACGTCATCACGCTCCACGCGTACCGCATCGGTGGCGGCAACACCGCCGTCATCAGCAACGGCGACGGACGTACGGGAGTCATGGCGCACTGGGTGAGCCCCGGGTTCTAGGCCACTCCTTTCGGGCGGCCAGCCGGACAGCGCGGCAGGAACAAGGAGGGGGATCGGGGGATGGCGCTCGTCATCGAACGTCGGTGTGAGATCTCGACCCACCGGTCTGGACGGAAGCAGGGGCTGCGCGCCGCAGCAGGGCGGGGCTCTGTGCAAGGACTGTCCGGGTCTGAGACAGACATCGGCGAACAAGGGGCATACCGGATGGCGAACGAGATCAAGTACGGCGATCAGATCCACTTGCAGAACGGGTACAACGGCTGGCAGGGCGGCTACCTCGACACCCTCAACAGCCACACCTCGACAGGCCTCAAGCACCACGTGGCCACTGCTGCCTCCCCCACCCGTGACACGACGGGCACGGGCACCTGGGAGATCATCTCCGCTTCCGGCAAGGCCGCAGGCCAGCCGGTCCTGAGCGGGGACCTGGTCCACCTGCGCAACCTCTACGCCGGCGACGGTGGTTATCTCGACACCGCTGACCACGCCACCAGCGTTCAGAAGAGCGTCGGCGGCAAGTACGACGTAGCCACAGCTGACTCCAAGGACCGCACCCCTGGCAGCGGCCGGTGGCGGATCTTCGCCCAGAACTCCACACCCAGCGACCAGAACGTCCGGGAGGGGGACGTGGTCCTTCTGTGGAACACCTACGACGACAACGGCGGCTTCCTGGAGACTAACCAGAACGCCGGGGGCGGTACGCAGGGCGGCAAGCTCGACGTCTGCACCAACGCCTACTTCAACCGCGGGGGCAACGTCGCCGACTGGAAGATCCATCAGGCGTAACCCACTTGCGAACTCCCTCTCCTCGGCACGAGGAACCGTCACGATCAAGGGGACTGTCATGGCAGGCGAGCTCCAGTACGGCGACAAGGTCCACATCCAGAACGGCTACGACAGCTGGCAGGGCGGGTATCTCGACGCCAACACGGGCAGCAGCGCGGGCCCCACTGCCGTGTACCAGGTGGCAACGGCCGCGACGAGCAACCGCAGTAGCGGCTCCGGCACGTGGCAGATCGATTCCGTGTCCGGGAAGCAGACCGGCGCTTCGGTCCTGAGCGGGGACATCATCCACCTGCGCAACCTCTTTGGCGCCGGCAGCTACCTGGACGTCAGCGGCGGCGCCGCGGCCGCCCAGACGCAGGCAGCGATCTACGACGTCTCCACCAACAGCAGCAACGACCGGGTGGGCGCGAGCACCGCAAGCTGGCGGATCCTGGCCAAGACCTCCAACCCCCTCGACCGGGCCGTGCGGGAAAACGACATCGTCCTGCTGTGGAGCCTCTACGACGTCGGCGGCTTCCTGGAGACCAACGGCGGCGGGCCGATGCCCACCGAAGCCCTGATCGACGTGTGCACCAGCGCCTACTGGGACCGGTCGAATGCCAACTGCGGCTTCTGGCGTCTGACCAAGGCACAGGTGTAACCCTCAGCGGACGATGGGCTCAACACCCGCGAACGAGGCACACGGGCTGAACCGATCGTCGGCATGGGGCCCGGACCAGGCGTCCGGGCCCCATGCCGACGGCGAGGCAGTCGAAGGTCGCCTGCCGGCACCGGACCAGGCAGGTGTCTGGCTCGCCGTGTAGCAGCCCGGTGGAGGTACGGGGGCCAGGCGATGTCCGCCTGGCCCCGAGCCCGCCCGAGCCTTCCTCGTCGTCCGCTGCGGCGCACTGTGCGCTGGAAGGGGAATCCGCTGCGCCGAGGTTCGACCATGTCGGCTGAGCCGGAGCGACGTCCGGGATTCCCTGTCGGGAAGACCTTCAAGCAGCGGTAGGGACCACGGAGGGACCGCAAGGACAGGAGTCAACCGACAAGGACCGTTCAAGGCCGACATAGGTACATACGCCTGACCTGCAAGAACGGCGTGAATCGGCACTGATCGGCAAGGACCGCCAAGATCCTCAAAGGACTCATAATCCGTCGGCCGTGGGTTCGAGTCCCACCCGCCCCACCTGCGCAGGTCTCTGACCTGCGGAAACGTTCCTTGTGGGGTGCCGGGGCGTCAACTTCGGCTGAACGGACCGAATCCGCTGCTCGCGAGTTCGGAATGTCGTGGGTCCCGCGCTTTTCGGACGTTCCTTCACGCCTCTGACCTGCGGTGGAACAGGTAATCAAGATTCTTGTCGGCCTCTGGGGCTGCTGAGGCGGGGCTCGAAGCCAAGGTCCAGGGACCAGACAGGGATCAAGACGGCGGCGAGATGTCGCGTGTGTGGGATCCAGGCCCGGCCACTCCCATTCGCTGGCTGTGGGCCGTCGTCTGCAGTGCGTCCGGGCGGGTACCGCGCGCACCGGGTGTAGCGGACGCTGGTTCGTCTTTGTGGTGTCAGTGGTGGGGCGGCGGGTGTCGCTGATGTTGTGGCCGATCGGCGATCCGGGTATTGAGGGTCCGATGCGCCGGAGGATGGTGGTCGCCTTTGCCGCTCAGTGATCGTGGTGCCGGCGAGCAAGCTGGACTGTCCGGAAACGGCCCGAACAGAAAACGGCCCTGTGTGGGGTCACACAGCGGGTTGTGACTGCAGACGGTCGACGATGGGGTGGAGAAGGTCCTTGGCGAGGAGTTCGACGCCCATGTATCTCTGGGCCTCGGTCCACTCGTCGTTCTGCTCGGCCAGCACCGCGCGGACGAGGCGGATCAGGGCGGTGCGGTCGGGGAAGATCCCGGCCACGTCCCCGCGTCGGCGGATCTCCTTGTTGAGCCGCTCCCCGCGCGACCGCTTCGGCTTGTCACCGCCGGGCGCTCCCGTAGTGTGAGCCGTATGCGCGTGCTGGTCGTCGAGGACGAGGAGCGGTTCGCCGCGGGGCTCAGGGGTGTGCTGGAGGCCGAAGGCTCGCCGTGGACGTCGCCCTCGACGGGGTCGATGGACTGTGGATGGCACGTGAGAACGCGTACGACGCGATCGTCCTCGACATCATGCTGCCGCGCCTCAACGGCTACCGGATCTGCCGGGAGTTGCGCGGTGAGGGCGACTGGACGCCGATCCTCATGCCCACCGCCAAGGAGGGCGAGTGGGACGAGATCGAGGGCCTCGACACCGGCGCCGACGACTACCTCACCAAGCCCGTGTCGTACGCGGTGCTGCTCGCCCGGCTGCGGGTGCTGATGCGGCGCGAGACGCGCCAGCGGCCGGCCGTGCTGGCCGTGGGCGACCTGCGCCTCGACCCGGCCGCGCGCACGGTCACCCGAGCCGGTCGCCAAGTCGAGGTCACCGCACGGGAGCTGGCCGTACTGGAGTTCTTGATGCGGCGGGCGGGCGAGGCCGTGACCAAGCGGACGATCCTCGACCACGTGTGGGGCGGGCGACGACTTCGAGGGCGATCCGAACATCGTCGAGGTGTACGTGCGGCGGCTGCGCAACAAGGTCGACCGCCCCTTCGGGCGGGAGTCGCTGAGGACGCTGCGGGGGCACGGCCATCGGCTGGTGCCGGATGGCGGGTGAGCCGGCCGGCCGTGGGGGCGGGGCGCGGTTGCGGGCCGTTCGGGTGCGGACCACTCTCATCGCCGTACTGGCCGTCGCTCTCGCCCTGGTCGCCGGGGGTGCCGCACTGGTGCTGGGGCTGCGGGCCGAGCTGAGCAACGACGTACGCGATGCCGCGCGGTCCCGTGCCCGGGGAGTGGCTCGGGTGATCGAGGCAGGCCGAGGGGTGCCCGCCGTCACCGTCGCCGACCCGGACGAGGAGTTCCTGCAGGTCGTCGATGCGGAGGGGACCGTCGTCGCGGCGAGTTCGAACGTCGAGGGAGCGCCGGCGCTGGCCCGGCTGCGGCCCGGCGGCAGCACCGAGGTCGACACCCCGCTCGACGAGGACCCGTTCCTGGTGGTGGCGGTCGGGGCGCGGGACGGCGAGCGGCGGCTGACCGTCCTGGACGGCCGTACGCCCGCCGGGGTCGCCGAGGCCACATCGACAGTCACGCGGATGCTGCTCATCGGCCTGCCGGCGCTGCTGGTCCTGGCGGCCTCCGCGACCTGGATGGCCGTGGGCCGGACGCTGAGGCGGGTCGCACGCGCCGAGATGGCGCAGCGGCGCTTCATCTCGGACGCCTCCCACGAACTGCGCTCGCCCGTCGCCACGGTCCGGCAGCACGCCGAGGTGGCCCTCGCCCATCCGGCGCGTGCGGACGCCGGGACGCTGGCCGGGACGGTGCTCGACGAGGCCGTACGCATGCAGCGCCTCGTGGACGACCTGCTGCTGCTCGCCCACGCCGACGAGAACACGATCCGGCCACGGCGGCGCCCCGTCGACCTCGACGACCTTGCCTTCGAGGAGGCCCGGCGGTTGCGGGAGCGAGGTGGTGGGCTGCGGATCGACAGCGGCGAGGTGTCGGCGGGGCGGGTCCTTGGCGACACGGACGCGCTGCGCCGAGTGGTGCGCAACCTCGGCGAGAACGTGGCCCGCCACGCCCGCTCCCGGGTCGCCCTGGCGCTCGGAACCGTCGGCGGAGTCGTACGCCTGGACGTGGACGACGACGGGCCCGGGGTGCCGGAGGGGGAGCGCGGGCGGATCTTCGAACGTTTCGTACGCCTGGATGAGGCCCGCGCCAGGGGAGAGGGAGGAGCCGGGCTGGGCCTGGCGATCGTGGCGGAGCTGGTGGCCGCGCACGGAGGAACAGTGGCGGTGGGGACGGCGCCGGGGCTGGGCGGGGCGAGGTTCACGGTGACATTGGCCAGCGCCCCCTAGAGGCGCGGGGCTGCGACACTGTGGGGCTCCTCCCCCACTCTCGGCTTCGCTCGAGCGGGGGGACCCCCATCATGGGCGCGACCAGCCACATCGAACCCGCGGTCGCCGGCCGACCGAAGCCCCGCCCGGATCGCTGACAATGCGTTCAGGTGTGTTCAGCGTCCGTTCAGTGAGGGCGCGGGACCCTCGGGGCAGGCCACACGCCCAAAGGAGGGCGCCATGAACACCCACCGCCGAATCCTGCTGACCGGAGCCTCCGTGACCGCCGCCGCGCTGCTGGCCGGCGCGTGTTCCGCGGACGGGGGCGGGACGGCCGGCCAGACCGAGCCGAGTGCCTGCGTTCACGTCCTCGACGCGAGCACGGGCAGGACCGGCTCCTCCTGCCTGCCCACGGCGCCCGCGAAGGACCGGGTCGACCTCACCGAGCCGCGCTTCACCCACCCGACCCGGATCACCAACCCGCTCCACCCCACCAGCGAGATCACGCAGACCATCATGGGCGGACAGGTGGACGGCAAACCCTTCCGTACCGAGGTCAGTCTGCTTCCCGGCACGAAGACCATCGAGGTGGACGGCAAGCCGGTCGAGGCCCGCATCAGCCGGTACGCCGCGTTCTCCGGCGGCCGGATCCACGAGGTCGCCCTCGACTGGTACGCACAGGCCGACGACGGTTCCGTCTGGTACCTCGGCGAGGACGTCTTCAACTACGACAACGGGGTCCTCGCCGACACCGAGGGCACCTGGCAGGCGGGCCGCGACAACGCACCGGCCGCGATGATCATGCCGGCGGACCCGGAGAAGGGTGACGTCTACCGCCCCGAGAACCTTCCGGAGATCGTCTTCGAGGAGGTCACCGTCCAGGCCGTGGACCACACGGGCGACGGACCGTACAGCAAGATCAAAGGCGCGATGACCGTCCGCGAGCTGCACATGGACGGCTCGACCGAGGAGAAGGTGTTCGCGCCGGGGTACGGGGAGTTCTCGACCGGTACGAAGGGCGCCGACTTGGAGGCGGTGTCGCTCGCGGTGCCCACCGATGCGAAGCCCGGCCCGCTGCCGGCCCGGCTGACCGCCCTGGACCGCGCGGCCGTTGCCGCCCACGAGTCGCCCAGGGCCACCGCCGTCCGACGGACGTGGTGCACCCGCCTGCGCGCCTCGATCAGCGGGCCGCTCGGACCGTCGGCCAGTGCTGGGTGGAAGCCGTCACGGGGGCAGTCCTCCGTCGCGGCGGAGACGGGCGGGGGCGGCACTGAAGGTTGTGAGGTCATGGGGATCATCCTCGAGATCGGGGGAGGGAACACGCCCTATCGGCCTGGTGTGGCGCTCTACCTGAGCTCAACTTCGACGAAGCGGAATTCGTACCCGTTCACGTTGACGAGGTTGTGCGCGACACCGGCAGACCGCGCGTAGGAAACGCCTGCGTGCATCTCTATTTCGCGTTCCCCTGCCGGTTCCTCCACGCGCACCGTTCCAGTGATCAAGGGAACCACCACATAGTCGTGTGCATGAACGTGATGGCCCGTCTCGGCGCCCGGGGCGAAGCACCACTCCGTGACGACGACTCGATCCGTATCAATCTGAACAGTTGACTTCGCTTTCACGCGTAACAACCTTCATCTTCCACTGGTCCACCAGGCCATCCGCGCCCTGATGCACGACACGGCCGAACGAGCCGGACCGGCCTGGAGCCACTTTCCGGGTCACAGTCGCGAGAAGGCTTCCTCGACGATGTCGAGGCCCTCGTCGAGCAGCTCCTCGCCGACCACCAGCGGCGGCAGGAGGCGCAGCACATTGCCGTACGCACCGGCGGTGAGGACCACCACCAGGCCCTCGGCGTGGCAGGCCTTGGCCAGCGCGCCAGTGGCGGCCGCATCGGGGTTCTTGGTGCCGGGCTCGACCAGCTCGATGGCGATCATCGCGCCCCGGCCGCGGACGTCGCCGACCATCTCGTACCTCTCCTGGATCGCCCGCAGCCGGCCCAGCACGAGCTCGCCGATAGTCGATCAGCGAGTTGCCGTCCACGTCCTCCAGCACGCCGCCACCGGCGCGCGTGACGAACACCGGCAGCGTCACGCCGACGCCGTTGGTGACCGCCGCCGACTTCCGGGCCGGCAGCTGCTGCGACTTCGGACCGGAATGGACGTGACGAGTCGGCGCTCCTGGACAAGTTCGCTCATGACGGGCGTACTCCTTCTCCGTGCGGTGTTCGTGCCGTGGATTTCCCGCAGGCTAAGCGGAGTTCGGATGGGTCCGCGCACTCCGACAGGGCGCAGCGGCGACGTCTTCTTCGACGCGGCGGACGGTTCCATTGGGTGCCGACGCGTGCGGGTACGAATGCGAGGGACCTGGCACAACCGCTCGGCGCCAAAGCGGCGTTGGTGGTCGGCGGCGAACGGGAAGCGGTTCACCCCAAACCCGCTGGTCCAGCCGCTGGAAACACCGCGCTGAACGCCTGCGACGGCGACCGACGCCGACTCTCCACAGCGCGTCGGCAACCCCAACCGCCCTGGTCGCACTGACTTTTGACCGACCTCAGCCATGCCCCGGCGACGGCCTCTTCCGCCACGCACGGACTCTGCCCGGTTCGCAAGCGCCGCTTCGGACAATTGACGGATGGTTGTCGTACGCGATGGAGCATGTACGAATTGAAAATTCCTCCCTAGCCTTCGCTCGTTTAGGTTTCCCGAGAATCTCCGCACCCTTGGTCAGAAGAATCCGAACGATTTAAAACCCCTGTTGTGCAAAGCGTTTTGGAAATCTACCGTCTGTGCCCACGTAGCCCGGAGGTATCGGCCTACCCGCCGGCGGAGATGCTTCATTGCCTCCCAGTGCGACCACATAGAGATACCTGCATGTAGCAGGAATCCAGCTCTAGGAGGCATTCCAGTGATTTACAACCGGTACAGATTTATTGGCTCCGGCGTCGCACTGACCAGTGTCGCGCTGGTCTCCGCCTGTGGTGGCAACAGTGCGTCAGGCGGCGACAGCGGGACCGGCGCGATCAAGATAGGTGTGGTCGCGCCGCTGTCCGGGGACTCCGCCTCCGCCGGCACGGACATCGTGAACGCCGCCAAGCTCGCGGCCAAGGAGATCAACAAGAACGGCGGCCTGCTCGGCGGCCGGAAGGTCGAGCTCGTGGTCGTCGACGACGCCTGCGACGCGCAGACCGGCACCGCCGCGATGCAGAAGCTGATGTCGCAGAACGTGGTGGCCGTGGCGGGCGGCTACTGTTCCGGTGCCGCCATCGCCGAGACCGTGATCACCGACAAACGCAACGTCCCCTTCATCGCCGACGCGCAGACGAACGTGCAGATCACCGACCGCGGCCTCAAGCACGTCTTCCGCACCATCGGCCGTGACGACAAGCAGGGCGAGTTCGCCGCGAAGTACCTGGTGGAGTCCCTCAAGGCGAAGAACGTCGCGATCATCCACGACAACACGGCCTACGCGAAGGGCCTCGCCGAGGCGGCCAGGAGCAGCCTCGGAAAGCTCGGCGGCAAGGACGTCTTCTTCGACGCCATCACCCCGGGCGCCAAGGACTTCACCTCCTTCCTGACCAAGGTGAAGAGCACCGATCCCCAGGCGATCTACTTCACCGGCTACTTCGCCGACGCCGGCCTGGTGCTCAAGCAGGCGCGTGAGCTGGGCATCACGGTCCCGATCATCGGCGGCGACGCGACCCAGGACGCGACCGTCATCAAGACCGCCGGCTCGGCCTCCGAGGGCTTCGCCACCACGACCGCCCCGCTGCCCTCCTTCATCAGCTCGGCCGCCGGGTTCGTCACCGCGTACAAGAAGGCGTACGACACCGACGCGGGTCCGTTCGCGCCCTACGAGTACGACGCGATCAAGGTGATCGCCGACGCCATCGGGCGGGCGAAGTCCGCCGACTCGCAGAAGATCACCGACGCGCTGCACGCCACCAAGGACTACGCGGGCATCACCGGCACGATCAACTTCGAGCCGAACGGCGACCGGAAGAACGCGGTCTATGTGACCGCCGTCGTCAAGGACTCCAAGTTCGTCCCCGGCAAGACCCTCGACGCCTCGGGCGCGTGGGTCGACGCGGGCTGACCGGGCCGGCACACAGACCGACATGAACGAATTCCTCCAGTACACGCTCAACGGCCTGACGGTCGGGGCGTTCTACGCGCTGGTCGCGTTGGGCTACACGATGGTGTACGGGATCATCCGGCTCATCAACTTCGCCCACGGCGACTTCTTCATGGTGGGCGGCTTCCTCGCACTGGGAGTGCTCAGCCTGCTGGCGAACGGCGGCATGCCGGCCGGTGTCCTCGTCGTGGTCGCGCTCGTCGCGGCCACGGCGGTCACCGGCGCACTCGGTGTGGCTTCCGCCCGTATCGTCTACCTGCCCCTGCTCAAGGCCCCGCAACTGTCGCTGCTGGTCTCCGCCCTCGGACTGTCGCTCGCCGTCGAGTACGGCACCGCGCTGTCGCAGGGCACCGGCTTCAAGAGCGTCCCGCACATCGGCTTCCTCTCCGCCGAGAACGCGATCCAGCTGACCGACAGCGTCCGGCTGACCTACGCCCAGCTGGGCATCTTCGGTGTCAGCGTGGTGCTGATGGCCGCGCTGTTCTTCTTCGTGCAGCGCACCGTCACCGGCACCACGATGCGCACCCTGGCGATGGACCAGGACGCCGCACGGCTGATGGGCATCAACGTCGAGCGCACCATCCTGCTGATCATCGGGCTGCTGGAGTCCTACGCCACCGGCTATGTGTCCGGGCGGTGGACCGACGTGGTCGTCTTCGGCACGCTCATCGCCGTACTCGTCGTGCGACCGAGCGGTCTGCTCGGCGAGCGCGTGGCAGAAAGGGTGTGACAACGATGCGTGGACTTCTGGACTCACCACGGTTCAAGCTGCCCTCCCTCGCCGTGTTCGCCGTGATCCTCCTCGCCTTCCCCAATCTCGCGGGTGACTACTGGACCGACGTCGGCGTCAAGGTGCTGCTGTACGTCGTCCTCGGCTTCGGCATCAATGTCGTGGTCGGCTACGCGGGCCTGCTCGACCTCGGCTACTCGGCGTTCTTCGCCATCGGCGGCTACACCACGGCCATCCTGGTCGGCAACTACGACGTCAACTGGTGGCTCACCCTGCCGATAGCGATGCTGGTCGCCGCCATGGGCGGCTTCATCATCGGCTACCCGACGCTGCGGCTGCGCAGCGACTACCTGGCGGTCGTCACCCTCGGTTTCGGCGAGATCGTCCGGGTCACCGCCCAGAACCTGGAGTTCACCGGCGGGCCGGAGGGAGTCATCATCCCCTCCCGCCCGGTGCTCTTCGGCTACTCCTTCGACGACACGCTCAGCATGTACTACCTCGTGCTGGCGATCGCCGTCGTCGTGGGTCTGGGCGTCACCAGCCTCACCCGCTCGAAGATCGGCCGCGCCTGGGAGAGCGTCCGTGAGGACGAGAAGGTCGCCGAGGCGGTGGGCGTGCCCTCCATCCGGGTCAAGGCGCTCGCCTACATCGTCGGCGGCGTGATCGCCGGCCTGGCGGGGGCCTTCTTCGCCACCTACATCGGCATCGTCAACCCGACCAGCTTCACCTTCCTCACCTCGGTGCTGATCCTCCTGGTGGTCCTCATCGGCGGACGCGGCAGCCTGGTCGGGGTGTTCCTCGGCGCGCTCGTCGTCCAGGGCATGCCGGAAGTGCTGCGGGGCATCGGCGACGAGTGGCGGATCTTCCTGTTCGCCGTGCTCCTCATCGTCCTGATGTTCGTACGGCCGCTGGGCCTGTGGCCCGCGCGCACCCGGCGCGGGGCGCGGCTCGCCGACTCCGCGCAGGAACCGCCGCTGCCGCAGACCGCCGTGACACCGGGCGAGCCGCTGCTCGAAGTACGCGGCCTGACCATGCGGTTCGGCGGGCTGATGGCGCTCGACGACGTGGCCTTCACCGTTGGACGCGGCGAGGTCCTCGGCGTCATCGGACCCAACGGCGCGGGCAAGACCACCGTGTTCAACTGTGTGACGGGCGTGGTCGAGCCGACCTCCGGAGAAGTCCTCCTGGGCGGTGAGTCGCTGGTCGGGCGTCGTCCCCACGAGGTCGTACAGCGGGGCATGGCCCGCACCTTCCAGGGTGCGCGGCTCTTCGGCGACATGAGCGTCGTCGAGAACGTCCTCGTCGGCATGACCTCGCGGCTGAAGAGCGGCGTACTGACCTCACTGCTGCGGCTGCCCGCCCAGCGCCAGGAGGAACAGCGCGCCGGTCGCGAGGCCCGCTACTGGCTGGAGTTCGTGGGCCTGTCCGACAAGGCCACACGCCTCGCACGCGAGCTGTCGTACGGTGATCAACGCCGCCTCGACATCGCCCGCGCACTGGCGAGTAATCCGCTGGTGCTGCTCCTGGACGAGCCCGCCGCCGGAATGAACCCCAGCGAGAAGACCGAACTCATGGAACTCGTCGCCCGGATTCGGGACCGGGGCGTCACCGTCGTACTCATCGAACACGACATGGCCTTCGTCATGGGACTGTGCGAACGGGTGCTGGTCATCGAGACCGGTACGCGGCTCACCGAGGGACTGCCGGCCGAGGTGCAGCAGGACCCCCGCGTCATCGAGGCCTACCTCGGGGTGGACGAGGACGACGATGAAGACGCCGAGGGCGCCGGCATCGGCCCCGGCGAGTCCACCGCCCCGACTCTCGCGAAGGGCCACTGAGATGGCATTGCTCGAAGTCATGGACCTGGATGCCTCCTACGGAGCGATCGAGGCTCTGTCCGGTGTCTCCCTGCGGGTGGAGCCGGGAGAGATCGTGGCGATCCTCGGCGCGAACGGCGCCGGCAAGACGACTCTGCTGCGCACCCTCACCGGGCTGCACCGGGCGAAGGCGGGCAAGGTCCTGCTCGACGGCAAGGACATCACCCGTACACCGGCGCATGACGTCGTGGGCATGGGCTTCGGCCATGTGCCGGAAGGGCGCCGGGTGTTCGCCGCGCTCGAAGTCGACACGAATCTGACGATGGGCGGCTACCTGTCCCGCAAGGACACCGCGGCACTGGCTCAGCGACGACAGCAGGTGTACGAGCTGTTCCCGCGTCTCGCCGAGCGGCGCGACCAGCTCGCGGGCACACTGTCCGGCGGCGAGCAGCAGATGCTCGCGATCGGCAGGGCATTGATGAACGCACCGCGGTTCCTCGCCCTGGACGAACCGTCGCTCGGTCTGTCCCCGCTGTTCACCCGCAACATCTTCAAGATCGTGCGGCAGATCCGGGACCAGGGCACGGCGGTCCTCCTCGTCGAGCAGAACGCCCGCCAGGCGCTACGACTCGCCGACCGGGCCTACGTGCTGGAGACCGGCCGGGTCGCACTGGAGGGTCCGGCCGCGGAACTGGCCGCCGATCCGCGGGTGAAGGCCGCCTACCTCGGCGGCTCCGCGGAAGTCCCGCCGCAGGACGCGGTCGTCGACAGCGCCTGACCAAAAGCGCCGGGAACCCCGCCGGGGTTCCCGGCGCCTCTCATACCGGGCCGGCTACTGGTGCTGCGGCACTGAGGCACTGCGGCCCCCTGACCTGCGGTAGCGCTTCTGGGAACCGCCAGTCCGTTTCTCGAAGCGCACACGCACAGCCGCGTCCCGGCTCATCCCCCGTCCCCAATTTTCAGGTCGGACGGACGAAAACCCCTGGGATCTCCGAACCCCTTACGTCAAGGATGTTCATGAGTACGACGAACGGCAAGAGAGCCCTGTCGCCTGGCACCCGCGAGCAGACTCATCGCTCGGACGGTCTGCAGGCTGGACTCAAGAACCGCCATCTGTCCATGATCGCCATTGGCGGGATCATCGGTGCCGGCCTCTTCGTGGGCTCTGCCTCGGGCATCGCCAAGGCCGGACCCGGCATTCTGCTGTCGTACGCCCTGGTCGGTGCGTTGGTCGTCTGCGTGATGCGGATGCTTGGCGAGATGTCCGTGGCCAACCCCACCTCCGGCTCTTTCTCCGCCTACGCCGACCGGGCGCTCGGCCGCTGGGCCGGGTTCTCGATCGGCTGGCTGTACTGGTTCTTCTGGGTCGTGGTGCTCGCTGTCGAGGCGACCGCGGGTGCCGTAATCCTCGAAGGATGGATACCGGCCCTCCCGCAGTGGGCCTGGGCACTCGTCGTGATGGTCGTTCTCACCGCCACGAACCTGGCATCGGTCGGCTCCTTCGGTGAATTCGAGTTCTGGTTCGCGGGCATCAAGGTCGTCGCCATAGCGGGTTTCGTCGTCATCGGCGGACTGGCGGCCTTCGGTGTACTGCCCGGCTCGGACAATCCGGGGGACGGCTTCGCCAACCTCACCGCGCACGGCGGTTTTCTGCCCAACGGCGCTGACGCGATCCTCTCCGGCATGCTGTTGGTCGTCTTCTCCTTCATGGGCAGCGAGATCGTCACCCTCGCCGCAGGTGAGTCCGAGAACCCGCAGCGTGCGGTCACCAGGGCCATCAGCAGCGTGATCCGGCGGGTCGGCTTCTTCTACCTGGGATCGATCCTCGTCGTGGTCTGTCTGTTGCCGTGGAATGATCCGGCGATCGCCGAAAAGGGCTCGTACGTCGCTGCCCTGGACGTGATCGGCATCCCGCACGCCAGCCAGGTCATGAACGCCGTCGTGCTCACCGCTGTCCTTTCCTGTCTCAACTCCGGTCTCTACACCGCCTCCCGGATGGCCTTCTCGCTCGGCCAGCGCGGCGACGCGCCCAGGGCCTTCGCGCGCACGACCATGCGGGGTGTCCCGCAGGCCGCGATCCTGGCCTCCGTCGCCTTCGGCTTCGTCGCCGTCACTTTCAACTACCTGTGGCCGGACACGGTCTTCCAGTTCCTGCTGAACTCCTCAGGCGCGATCGCGCTCTTCGTGTGGCTGGTCATCTGCTTCTCGCAACTGAGGATGCGGAGAATCATCCTCCGCGAGAACCCGGAGGGACTCCTGGTCCGGATGTGGCTGTTCCCGTACCTGACGTGGGCGGCCATCGCGATCATCACGTTCGTGCTCGGCTACATGCTCACCGACGACAGTGAGGGCGGTGGACGGATCCAGGTGCTGCTGTCGGTGCTGGTTGCCGTGCTGGTTTTGGCGGTCTCTCTGGTCCGCAGCGGTATCGGCCGAAACGCCAACGACGAAGTTGTCAGCCACTGGTAGGTGCCGACGTGCGTTCAGCGGAGCCCCGGATGCCGCGGCGTCGGTATTCGGAGCCCACTACAGGAAGAAAGCGATGGCATGGCCGCCTTCAGACGACGCAAAGGCAACTCTCCTCGCCTGGCCCCCGAACTCGACGACGTGGTCCTCGGCCGGGTCCGGCGGCGCCTTGGCATCAGCTGGGCCCGCGGCGAACTCGACACCACGGTCATCGCACTGATGGAGAAGGTGATCCTGGACGCAGGGCAGGACTGGGACCGTAAGGCGCACCGCCTCGGAGTGCTCGCCGACGCAGCCGGGCGGGCACTGCCACAGATCTGGCTGCGTCAATCCCCGCAGGACCCAGGAGCACTCCTGCTCCACGCCTGGTCGGAGGTGACGCACGCGCGGGCGCAGGCAACGCACGTGGACCTGAGCAGCATCCGGGAGACCTGCTTGCGCGCGGCCGAGCTGATACCCGCCGACCCCACTCCCTGGACCGTGCTCCTGGCCGCGATGAGATGTGAGCAGGAGCCTTACGGCGAGGTGGGGCCGGTCTGGCGGGAGATCAAGGCCCGGGATCCGTGGAATCGGGAGGCGCATCTTCAGGCCTTGGGCTATTTGTCACCGGACGAGTGCGGTTCCACCGGGCAGGTGCTGGACCTCCTCGACGGCATCCGTTCCGTGATGCCGGCCGGGGCTCCCACGGTCGGTTTGGAAGTCACCGCGTTCGTCCACGCCTACCAACGCGCCGTTTCCGCCGGCGGCATGGCGGCGCTGAACGCCGGGGACTACTGGAGACGAC
>NZ_JBVIPA010000017.1:182222-183839 GCF_055578365.1 Streptomyces sp. NPDC033131 | reverse complement strand
GCCAGGCTCATCGCCGTACCGGGATGGCCGTTGCCGACCTTCTGTACGGCATCGGCGGCCAGGACGCGGGCGGTGTCGACGGCCCGCTGGTCCAAATCGGTCCACTCGAGGTCTGTGGTGGTCGGGTTGGTGCTCACCCTGGGTCAGGGCTCCTCTCCACATGTCACGCATGTCGAATGCCGGTGTGCTGAACGCTCCGGGCGCTGTCGAGCCTACCCTTGTAAGAACGCGCGTTTTTTCGAGTCATTCCAGAGTGTCGGGACTCTTCGGGATCCGCCTCCCGACTGGGCCGTACCGCGTTCGGCAGGTGAATACGGAACCGCTCGTCGGAGTGCTCAATCGAGTGCCGTGCGGCTCTTCCGGAGGCGCCGCCCAACACGACCGGACCCCCGCGAATGTCCGGGTCTGGGCAACGTCTACAGTGGCGTGGTACGCGCGAGCCTTTACCGGGACTTCACACGGCTGAGGCTCGCTGGGATGTCTCTGTAGGGGTGTGCGTGACGGCCGTCGAATCCCGTCCAGCGGGGGTGCTCGGTGCGAGCCAGAGCCCGAGCCACCGGCCGTTCGGGGCCCGTGTCAAGGCGTTCGTAGCTCTGACCAAGCCTCGGATCATCGAGCTGCTGCTCATCACCACCGTTCCGGTGATGTTCCTGGCACAGCAGGGTGTGCCCGACCTGACGCTCGTGCTGCTGACCTGCGTAGGCGGCTACCTCTCCGCGGGTGGCGCCAACGCGCTGAACATGTACATCGACCGCGACATCGACGCGTTGATGGACCGCACCTCGCAGCGCCCGCTGGTCACCGGCATGGTGAGCCCACGCGAGTGCCTCGCCTTCGGCATCACCCTCGCCGTCGTCTCCACGCTGCTGTTCGGTCTCGCCGTCAACTGGCTCTCGGCCTGGCTGTCGCTCGGAGCGCTCCTCTTCTATGTCGTCGTCTACACGATGATCCTCAAGCGCCGTACCTCGCAGAACATCGTGTGGGGCGGCATCGCCGGCTGCCTCCCCGTGCTCATCGGCTGGTCGTCCGTCACCAACTCCATGTCGTGGGCGCCGATCATCCTCTTCCTCGTCATGTTCTTCTGGACGCCACCGCACTACTGGCCGCTGTCCATGAAGGTCAGGGAGGACTACGCGCGCGTGGGCGTGCCGATGCTGCCGGTCGTCGCCTCCAACAAGGTGGTCGCCAAGCAGATCGTGCTCTACAGCTGGGTGATGGTCGCGGTGTCGCTGCTGCTGCAGCCGCTCGGCTACACGGGCTGGTTCTACACGGCGGTCGCGCTGCTGGCGGGCGGCTTCTGGCTGTGGGAGGCGCACGGGCTGCAGAACCGGGCCAAGGCCGAGGTGACCGGCGGCAAGCTCAAGGAGATGCGGCTGTTCCACTGGTCGATCACCTATGTGTCGATCCTGTTCGTGGCGGTCGCGGTGGATCCCTTCCTGCGCTGATTTCCCTGTGACGGGCGGGGGGGGGGGGGGGAGAAACACCCCCCCCCCCCCCCCCCCCTCTCCCCCCCCCCTCTCCCCCCCCCCCCCCCCCCCCCCCTCCCCCCCCCCCCCCCCCCCCCGACGTGGGAGGACGAGATGAACAAGGCCGACACTAAACCTCGCGCATGGACTA
>NZ_JBVIPA010000017.1:75563-182212 GCF_055578365.1 Streptomyces sp. NPDC033131 | reverse complement strand
TCTCTTTTTTCTTTTCGTTTTTTGTTTTTCCCCTTCTCGTCTTTGTTGGGGGGGGGGGGGGGGGGCTCCCCCCCCCCCCCCCCCCCCCCCCGCCCGTCGCCGTTTGATCTACCCGTCGGTAGCATCCTGGCCATGGCAGACACGCAGCAGGTGGACCCGAAGGCCGAGCGCAAAGTGACCCGGCTCGCCAAGCAGATCAGCGGCTTCTCCAAGGAGCACGGCGGCGCCGAGGGCCAGATCGCGTACCTCGGGGAGCGCGGCGCCCGGATCGTGCTCGTCGGCGAGGACGGCGCCTGGGGCGACGTGGTCGCCCCCTCGTACGCGCTCGCCGAGCAGGCGGCCAAGAAGGCCGGGATCACCGTCCACGAGGACTTCGACGGTGAGTTCGCGGCCAAGGTGAAGACGGGCCCGTACGAATGGAGCCGCATGGCGGGAATCCAGGTGGGCGGCCCGTCCAACGACTGACCTTCCGGCGATTCGCACGGGGTGTGTACGCCCAACACCTGATGCCCGGTTCACCCGTTAGGACCTGAGAAAGCCAGAGTCCGAGATGGGGAGTCGGGATGATCGAAACGCCGTCCCTCGTGGACCAGTACTGTCACGGCGTCCTGAGAACGGAGCTGGGCCTCGGCACCTTCGAGGCCCAGCTGGCCCGGACCGAGGGTCCGCCCGCGCCGGGCACGACCCTCTTCGACACGCAGACCGGGTTCGCCTTACGCCGTTGGTGCCCCCCGCTGCTCGGTCTGGAGCCGCACTGCCCGCCCGCCCGCTATCTCGCCCGGCGCCGTGAACTCGGCGTACTGGAATCGGGCCGCAGGCTGCTGCGCGGCAGCGGGATCACGACGTATCTGGTCGACACCGGGCTGCCCGGTGACCTGACCGGGCCCGTGGAGATGGCCTCCACCGCGGAGGCCCAGGCCCGCGAGATCGTGCGGCTCGAACTCCTCGCCGAGCAGGTCGCCGACACCTCGGGCACCGTCGAGTCCTTCCTCGCCAACCTCGCCGAGTCGGTGCACGGCGCCGCCTCGGGCGCGGTGGCCTTCACCTCCGTGGCGGGCGTACGGCACGGACTCGCGCTCGCGCCCGAGCCGCCGGGACCGGGCGAGGTGCGCGGCGCCGCCGGCCGCTGGCTCGCCGGACGCCGGGTCGGCGGGGAGCTGAGCGACCCCGTGCTGCTGCGGCACCTGCTGTGGATCGCGGTCGCCTCCGGCCTGCCGCTGCAACTGCACGCAGGTCTCGGCGAACCGGGACTGCGCATCGACCGTACGGATCCGGTGCTGCTCACGGACTTCGTCCGGGCCACGGCCGGCCTCGGAACGGATCTCGTGCTGCTGCACGGCTACCCGTACCACCGGCACGCGGCCCACCTCGCCGGGGTCTTCCCGCACGTGTACGCCGACTCGGGCGCCGCGCTGGTGCGGACCGGGGCCCGCGCCGCGACCGTCCTCGCGGAGATCCTGGAGCTGGCCCCCTTCGGCAAGATCCTCTTCTCCAGCGGGGCCCAGGGCCTGCCCGAGCTGCACGTCGTGGGGGCGCGGCTGTTCCGGGAGGCGCTGAGCCGGGTGCTGGGCACCTGGGTCGCCGAGGGGGCGTGGTCGCTGGCGGACGCGCAGCGGGTGGCGGGGCTGATCGCGGCGGGCAACGCCAGGCGGGTGTACGGGCTGGAGTGAGCTACGGCCGCGAGCTCACGGCTACGCCCGCGTCAGCGTCGCCTCGCTGGACTGTCCCGGCACCCCGGCCACCGTCTCCGGCCGCTCCCGCAGGGCCAGCAGCACGCGCAGCACCGCGATCCACACCAGCGCGGAGCCGAGCATGTGCAGGCCGACCAGGATCTCGGGAAGGTCGGTGAAGTACTGGACGTAGCCGATGACGCCCTGCGCGAGCAGGATCAGGAAGAGGTCGCGGGTGCGGGCCAGCGGGTCCTTGGGGGCGTCGACCGCCTTGAGGACGAACCACAGGGCGAACGTCAGCGACACCACGACCCAGGCCAGCACGGCGTGCACCTTGCTGACGGTCTCCCAGTCCAGCGGCATCCGCTCGACCTCGCTGGAGTCGCCCGCGTGCGGTCCCGCGCCGGTGACGACCGTGCCGACCAGGATCAGCAGGACGGTGGCCGCGACCAGGAACCACACCAGTTGCCGCACGGCCTTGCCGACCAGCGGGCGGGGCGTCCCGTCGCCTTCCCCGGTGCGCCGCCACATCACCGTGGCGACCGCGATCAGGGCGGAGGTGGCCACGAAGTGCGCCGCGACCGTGTACGGGTTGAGGCCGACCAGGACCACGATGCCGCCGAGGATCGCGTTGCTCATCACGATCCAGAACTGCGCCCAGCCCAGCCGGGTCAGTCCGCGCCGGTACGGCTTCTCGGAGCGCGCGGCGATGATCGCCCAGCCGACCGCCGCGCACAGCACGTACGTCAGCATGCGGTTGCCGAACTCGATGGCGCCGTGGAAGCCCATCGCGCTGGTGGCGGTCAGCGAGTCGTCGGTGCACTTGGGCCAGGTCGGACAGCCGAGCCCGGACCCGGTGAGCCGCACCGCACCGCCGGTGACCACGATGAGCACCGACATGACGAGTGCGGCGAGGGCCGCCCGCCGGACCGTCCGGGGGGTCGGGGTCCAGCGTGCGGCGATGAAGGCGAGCGGATTGCGGACGGCCGCTACGGCGTCGGCGCGGGTCACTTTTGGCACGCGTCCCATCGTAGGGGGCCGCTTGTGCACGCTTTCACGAGGGTCCCCGGAGGTGCCTTCGGCCTACTCCCAGCGGAAGAACCGCCCCGCCGCCGCCAGCCCCACGACCGCCCACACGGCGAGGATCCCGAGGTTGCCCCACGGCATCCCGGCACCGTGCTGGAGCACGTCCCGCAGCCCGTCGGACAGCGCCGAGATCGGCAGCAGTCCGAGCACGTCCTGGGCGCCGGAGGGGAACTTGTCCAGCGGCACGATCACCCCGCCGCCCACCAGCAGCAGCAGGAAGACCAGGTTGGCGGCGCCCAGGGTGGCCTCCGCCTTCAGGGTGCCCGCCATCAGCAGTCCGAGCCCCGAGAAGGCGGCCGTTCCGAGGACCAGCAGAAGCAGGACGGCGAAGGGATTGCCGTGCGGCTCCCAGCCCAGTGCGAAGGCGATCACCGTCAGCAGGACGATCTGGAGGACCTCCGTGACCAGCACGGCCAGCGTCTTCGCGGTCATCAGGCCCCAGCGGGGGAGGGGCGAGGAGGCGAGGCGCTTGAGGACCCCGTACCGGCGTTCGAAGCCCGTGGCGATGGCCTGTCCGGTGAACGCCGTCGACATCACGGCGAGCGCGAGGACGCCGGGGGTCAGGAAGTCGACGGCCTCGCCCGCGCCCGTGTCCACGATGTCGACGGAGCTGAACAGCACCAGCAGCAACGTGGGGATCACGACGGTCAGCAGCAGTTGCTCGCCGTTGCGCAGGAGCATCTTCGTCTCCAGCGCGGCCTGCGCCCCGATCATGCGGGGGAGCGGAGCGGCACCCGGCCGCGGCGCGTAGGTGCCGGTGGTCATGAGCGCAGCTCCTTGCCGGTGAGCTCCAGGAACACGTCTTCGAGCGTGTGCCGTTCGACCGAGATCTTCTCCGGCATCACCCCGTGCTGCGCGCACCAGGAGGTGACCGTCGCGAGCAGCTGGGGGTCGACCTTGCCGCCGATCCGGTACGAGCCCGGCGTCAGCTCCGCGGCCGTGCAGTCCGCCGGGAGTGCCTTGAGCAGGGACCCGACGTCCAGGCCCGGCCGGCCGCTGAAGCGCAGGGTGTTCTCCGCGCCGCCGCGGCACAGCTCCTCCGGGGAGCCCTGGGCGATGACCCGGCCCGCGTCGATGATCGCGACGTCGTCGGCGAGCTGCTCGGCCTCGTCCATGTGGTGGGTCGTGAGGATCACGGAGACGCCGTCGGCGCGCAGGTCCCGCACGAGATCCCAGGTGGCGTGGCGGGCCTGTGGGTCGAGGCCGGCGGTGGGCTCGTCCAGGAACGCCAGTTCGGGGCGGCCGACGACCGCCATGGCGAGCGCGAGCCGCTGCTGCTGGCCTCCCGACAGGCGCCGGTAGGTCGTCCGGCCGCAGCTGCCGAGGCCCAGGCGCTCGATGAGCGCGTCCACGTCCAGCGGGTGGGCGTGCAGCCTGGCGACGTGCCGGAGCATCTCGTCGGCCCGCGCGCCCGAGTAGACGCCCCCGGACTGCAGCATCACGCCGATCCGGGGGTTCAGCTGTCGCGACTGTCTCACCGGGTCGAGGCCCAGGACGCGCACCGTGCCGGAGTCCGGCTTCCGGTAGCCCTCGCAGGTCTCGACCGTCGTCGTCTTGCCCGCGCCGTTGGGGCCGAGTACGGCGGTCACGCCCGCCTCGGCCACCAGGTCGAGGCCGTCCACCGCGGTCTTCCTGCCGTACCGCTTCACCAGGGCCTGGACCTGGACCACGGGCTCACTTCGCATGGGTCCAGAGTCTAGGTTCGCGAACGGGGGCCCCGACCGGCGGGTACGAGATCTCCGTCCGGGGCCCGGACGGGCCGGGCCTCAGATCTCCTCCTCGCGCGGCCGGTGCACCGCCAGCCACCGCTGTGCGTAGGCCACCGCGTCCGCCACCGGGAACAGCCGTACGTCGGCGGCGCCCACTCTTCCGCGGACGACGGGGCGGTCCCGTTCGAAGTCGTGGCCCAGCTCGTCGAACCGGTCCGAGTCGATCGACACCTCGGTCACCACCTCCCAGCCCGCCGCTCCCGGGCGGCCCACCTTCACGCGCGGCGCCGGTATGCGGTACTCGGCCAGATGGAAGCTGGTGCAGGTGTCGTATCCGGTGCCCAGCAGCAGCACCCGGGCGTCGAGCGCCTCCAGCCGGGCCAGCGGGCTGTTCTCGCCGAGACTGCAGTCGGTGGCGTGTCCGTCGGTCACCTCCGCCGCGTGCGGGCCGAGCGCCGCGAAGGAGGTCTGGGGATGTGCGCTGCGCAGGGAGCCCGGCCACGTCCTCACGGTCTCCGGGATCACCCCGAGGCCGCGGGTGGGGGTGATGAGCGGGTCGTAGGCGGGCATGGTGGCCCGGATCGTCTCCCACCAGGCCTCGGGCACCGGCGGGCGGCTCCAGTGGGCCGGGTCGGAGAGGTCGCTGGACTGGCTGGGGACCACCAGGGTGCCGTCCGGACCGAGCGCGTCGAGTAGTCCCTGGACGGCCGCGACGGCTCCTCCGCAGACCCAGCCGAGTGAGCTGAGGGAGGAGTGGACGAGGAGGGTCTCGCCGGGTTCGACACCCAGTGCGCGCAGCTGGGCCGCGAGGGTGTCCCGCGTGACAAGAGGGCCGGTGGGAGGGGGTGTGGGCATGAGCGGGAGTGTCCCGGAACGGGCCCATGAACGCCACCGATTTGATCGATCAAAGATCGTTTCCGCAGGTCAGATTAGGTAAGCCTAAGTGACGCAGGGCACCGTCGGGCGGCGGGGGCGCCGCTTGCCTGCCTCAGAGGAATTACGCAACAATGGCGTTGTGAAATACGTCGGCGAGGCTCGGGAGACCCCCAAGGGGGCCCCGCAGGAGGAGCTAGCGACCGGTGAGCGCTCGACGCGCAACCGGGTCGCGCGGTCCATCCTGGACCACGGGCCGTCGACCGCCACCGAGCTGGCCGGAAGGCTGGGACTCACCCAGGCGGCCGTACGCCGGCATCTGGACGCGCTGGTCGCCGACGACGTCGTGGAGGCCCGGGAACAGCGGGTCTACGGAGCGCGTACGCGCGGCCGGCCCGCCAAGGTCTTCGCGCTCACCGACTGCGGCCGCGACGCCTTCGACCAGTCATATGACAAGCTCGCCGCGGACGCCCTGCGCTTCATCCAGGAGCGGTTCGGCGGGGACGAGGCGGTCGTCGCCTTCGCCCGCGCCCGGATCGCCGAACAGGCCACCGCGTACCGCAAGGCCATCGAAGCCGCCGGCCCCGAAGGGCGGACGGAAGCGCTGGCCAAGGCCCTGAGCGCGGACGGGTACGCTGCTACGGCGCGAAGCGCACCGGTCGGCGAGCAGCTCTGCCAGCACCACTGCCCGGTGGCCCACGTCGCGGAAAAGTTCCCGCAGCTCTGCGAGGCGGAGACCGAGATCTTCTCCCAGCTGCTCGGCACCCACGTCCAGCGACTGGCGACCATCGCGCACGGCGACGGCGTCTGCACGACGTTCATCCCCAAGATTTCCCACAGCACCGACAACGCATCTGCAAGCACGGCCGGGAGGAACCCCGCATGACTCTCCCCACGGAGACTGCCCACCCCGAGCTCGAGGGCCTGGGCAAGTACGAATACGGCTGGGCCGACTCCGACACGGCCGGCGCCTCTGCCAAGCGCGGCATCAACGAGGACGTCGTCCGCGACATCTCCGCGAAGAAGAGCGAGCCGGAGTGGATGACCAAGCTCCGTCTCAAGGGCCTGCGCCTGTTCGGCAAGAAGCCCATGCCGAACTGGGGCTCGGACCTGTCGGGCATCGACTTCGACAACATCAAGTACTTCGTACGCTCCACGGAGAAGCAGGCGGAGTCCTGGGAGGACCTGCCCGAGGACATCAAGAACACGTACGACAAGCTCGGCATCCCCGAGGCGGAGAAGCAGCGCCTCGTCGCCGGTGTCGCGGCCCAGTACGAGTCCGAGGTCGTCTACCACCAGATCCGCGAGGACCTGGAGGAGCAGGGCGTCATCTTCCTCGACACCGACACCGCGCTGAAGCAGCACCCGGAGCTCTTCAAGGAGTACTTCGGGACCGTCATCCCGGTCGGTGACAACAAGTTCGCCTCCCTGAACACCGCGGTGTGGTCGGGCGGCTCCTTCATCTACGTGCCGCCGGGCGTGCACGTCGAGATCCCGCTCCAGGCCTACTTCCGCATCAACACGGAGAACATGGGCCAGTTCGAGCGGACTCTGATCATCGTCGACGAGGGTGCCTACGTGCACTACGTCGAGGGTTGTACGGCCCCGATCTACAAGTCGGACTCGCTGCACAGCGCGGTCGTCGAGATCATCGTCAAGAAGAACGCCCGCTGCCGTTACACGACCATCCAGAACTGGTCGAACAACGTCTACAACCTGGTCACCAAGCGCGCCGTGGCGTACGAGGGCGCGACCATGGAGTGGATCGACGGCAACATCGGCTCCAAGGTGACGATGAAGTACCCGGCCGTCTACCTGATGGGCGAGCACGCCAAGGGCGAGACCCTGTCCATCGCCTTCGCGGGCGAGGGCCAGCACCAGGACGCCGGCTCCAAGATGGTCCACATGGCGCCGAACACCTCCTCCAACATCGTCTCCAAGTCGGTGGCGCGCGGTGGCGGTCGTACCTCCTACCGCGGTCTCGTCGAGATCGGCGAGGGCGCCCACGGCTCCAAGTCGAACGTGCTGTGCGACGCGCTGCTCGTCGACACCATCTCCCGCTCCGACACGTACCCCTACGTGGACGTCCGCGAGGACGACGTGTCCATGGGCCACGAGGCGACCGTCTCCAAGGTCTCCGAGGACCAGCTCTTCTACCTGATGAGCCGCGGTCTGACCGAGTTCGAGGCGATGGCCATGATCGTGCGCGGCTTCGTCGAGCCCATCGCGAAGGAACTCCCCATGGAGTACGCCCTCGAACTCAACCGGCTGATCGAGCTGCAGATGGAAGGCGCGGTCGGCTAAGGCCCGCCTCCACACCAGCCAGCGAATTTCTGACGTAGGAAGAGAGCAGACCGACAGCCATGGCTGAGGCTCAGAACATCCCCGTGGGGTCTACCACCGCGGGCCAGATCGCGGTGGCCGCCGAGTCGACCGTCGCCACGCGCATGAGCGCGCCCCCGTCCTTCGACGTGCGGGACTTCCCGGTCCCGCACGGCCGCGAGGAGGAGTGGCGGTTCACGCCGCTGGAGCGGCTGCGCGGGCTGCACGACGGCACCGCGGTCGCCACCGGCAACGGCATGAAGGTCGCCGTCGACGCCCCCGAGGGCGTCGTCGTCGAGCTCGTCGGCCGTGACGACGCCCGTCTCGGCAAGGCGGGCATCCCGGTGGACCGCGTCGCCGCCCAGGCGTACTCGGCGTTCGAGAAGGCCGGCGTGATCACCGTCCCCAAGGAGACGGTCCTCACCGAGCCGATCCGTATCGCCGTGCACGGCGAGGGCGGGACCGCGTACGCCCACCAGGTCGTCGAGCTGGGAGCCTTCGCCGAGGCGGTCGTCGTCATCGACCACACCGGTGACGCCGTACTCGCCGCCAACGTCGACTACGTCCTCGGGGACGGCGCCAAGCTGACCGTCGTCTCCGTCCAGGACTGGGACGACAAGGCCGTGCACGTGGCCCAGCACAACGCGCTGATCGGCCGCGACGCCACCTTCAAGTCGTTCGTGGTCACCTTCGGCGGCGACCTCGTCCGTCTGCACCCGCGCGTGGCCTACGCCGGCACCGGCGGTGAGGCCGAGCTGTTCGGCCTGTACTTCACCGACGCCGGCCAGCACCAGGAGCACCGCCTCCTGGTCGACCACAACACCCCGCACTGCAAGTCGAACGTCGCCTACAAGGGCGCGCTCCAGGGCGAGGGCGCCCACGCGGTGTGGATCGGCGACGTGCTCATCGAGGCCGCGGCCGAGGGCACCGACACGTACGAAATGAACCGGAACCTCGTCCTCACGGACGGCGCCCGGGTCGACTCCGTGCCGAACCTGGAGATCGAGACCGGCGAGATCGTCGGCGCCGGCCACGCCTCGGCGACCGGCCGCTTCGACGACGAGCAGCTGTTCTACCTGATGGCCCGCGGCATCCCCGCCGAGGAGGCCCGCCGCCTGGTGGTCCGCGGCTTCTTCGCCGAGCTCGTCCAGCAGATCGGTGTCGACGACATCCAGGAGCGCCTTCTCGCGAAGATCGACGAGGAGCTGGAGGCGTCGGTCTGATGACTGCCCCGTCGACGTTCGTCCGCGCCTGTGGGCTGAGCGAGCTGGACGAGGACACTCCGAAGCGGGTGGAACTCGACGGCACGCCGGTCTCGGTCGTGCGTACCGAGGGGGAGGTGTTCGCGATCCACGACATCTGCTCGCACGCGAACGTCTCGCTCTCCGAGGGCGAGGTGGAGGACTGCCAGATCGAGTGCTGGCTGCACGGCTCCAGCTTCGACCTCCGCACCGGCAAACCGTCCGGCCTGCCCGCGACGCGCCCCGTCCCCGTATACCCCGTAAAGATCGAAGGGGACGATGTGCTCGTCTCCCTTTCCCAGGAGTCCTGAGGCATCCATGGCAACGCTTGAAATCCGAGACCTGCACGTCACCGTCGAGGTCGAGAACGGCACGAAGGAAATCCTCAAGGGTGTCGACCTCACCGTGAAGCAGGGCGAGACGCACGCCATCATGGGCCCGAACGGCTCCGGCAAGTCGACGCTCGCCTACTCGCTCGCGGGTCACCCGAAGTACACGATCACCAGCGGCACCGTCACCCTCGACGGCGAGGACGTCCTGGAGATGTCCGTCGACGAGCGTGCCCGCGCGGGCCTGTTCCTGGCGATGCAGTACCCGGTCGAGGTCCCCGGCGTCTCCGTCTCCAACTTCCTCCGTACGTCCGCCACCGCCATCCGCGGCGAGGCCCCCAAGCTGCGGACGTGGGTGAAGGAGGTCAAGGAGACCATGCAGCGTCTCAACATGGACCCGGCCTTCGCCGAGCGCAACGTGAACGAGGGCTTCTCCGGCGGTGAGAAGAAGCGCCACGAGATCCTTCAGCTGGAGCTGCTCAAGCCGAAGGTCGCGATCCTCGACGAGACGGACTCCGGTCTGGACGTCGACGCGCTCCGTGTCGTCTCCGAGGGCGTCAACCGCGTCCGTGAGAGCGGCGAGGTGGGCACCATGCTCATCACGCACTACACGCGCATCCTGCGCTACATCAAGCCCGACTACGTCCACGTCTTCTCCGCGGGCCGCATCGTCGAGTCCGGCGGCGCCGAGCTCGCCGACAAGCTGGAGAACGAGGGCTACGAGGCCTACGCGAAGCACGACGCCGTCGACACGAAGGGTGGCGCATCCGCGTGACACAGCTGCCGGGCCTCCTCGACACCGAGGCGATCCGCAAGGACTTCCCCATCCTGGACCGTCAGGTCCACGAAGGCCGGAAGCTCGTGTACCTGGACAACGCGGCCACCTCGCAGAAGCCGCGCCAGGTGCTCGACGCCCTGAACGAGTACTACGAGCGCTACAACGCCAACGTCCACCGCGGTGTGCATGTGCTCGCCGAGGAGGCCACGGCGCTGTACGAGGGCGCGCGCGACAAGGTCGCCGCGTTCGTCAACGCGCCGAGCCGCGACGAGGTGATCTTCACCAAGAACGCCTCCGAGTCGCTCAACCTCGTGGCGAACATGCTGGGCTGGGCCGACGAGCCCTACCGCGTGGACCACGAGACCGAGATCGTCATCACGGAGATGGAGCACCACTCCAACATCGTGCCGTGGCAGCTGCTCGCGCAGCGCACGGGCGCGAAGCTGAAGTGGTTCGGCCTGACCGACGACGGCCGGCTCGACCTCTCCAACATCGACGAGATCATCACCGAGAAGACGAAGATCGTCTCCTTCGTGCTGGTGTCGAACATCCTGGGCACCGTCAACCCGGTCGAGGCGATAGTGCGCCGGGCGCAGGAGGTCGGCGCGCTGGTCTGCATCGACGCCTCGCAGGCCGCGCCGCACATGCCGATGGACGTACAGGCCCTGCAGGCCGACTTCGTGGCCTTCACCGGCCACAAGATGTGCGGTCCGACCGGCATCGGCGTGCTCTGGGGCCGCCAGGAGCTGCTGGAGGACCTGCCCCCGTTCCTGGGCGGCGGCGAGATGATCGAGACCGTGTCGATGCACTCGTCGACGTACGCTCCCGCCCCGCACAAGTTCGAGGCGGGCACCCCGCCCATCGCGCAGGCGGTCGGTCTGGGCGCGGCGATCGACTACCTGTCGGCGATCGGCATGGACAAGATCCTCGCCCACGAGCACGCGCTCACCGAGTACGCGGTGAAGAGGCTCGGCGAGGTGCCGGGGCTCAGGATCATCGGCCCCACCACGGCCGAGGACCGGGGCGCGGCGATCTCGTTCACGCTCGGTGACATCCACCCGCACGACGTGGGCCAGGTCCTCGACGAGCAGGGCATCGCGGTACGCGTGGGTCATCACTGCGCACGCCCGGTCTGCCTGCGGTACGGAATTCCTGCGACCACGCGAGCGTCGTTCTACCTGTACTCCACGCCGGCCGAGATCGACGCTCTGGTCGACGGCCTGGAGCACGTACGGAACTTCTTCGGCTGAGGGGCTGGCTGGATCGTGAAGCTGGATTCGATGTACCAGGAAGTCATCCTGGACCACTACAAGCACCCGCACGGGCGTGGTCTGCGCGATGGCGACGCCGAGGTGCACCACGTCAACCCGACCTGCGGTGACGAGATCACGCTGCGGGTGAAGTACGACGGCACCACGATCGAGGACGTCTCGTACGAGGGCCAGGGCTGCTCGATCAGCCAGGCCTCGGCCTCCGTGCTGAACGACCTGCTGGTCGGCAAGGACCTGGCGGACGCGCAGAAGATCCAGGAGACCTTCCTGGAGCTGATGCAGTCCAAGGGCCGGATCGAGCCCGACGACGCGATGGAGGAGGTGCTGGAGGACGCGGTCGCGTTCGCCGGTGTCTCCAAATACCCGGCGCGGGTGAAGTGCGCTCTCCTGAGCTGGATGGCGTGGAAGGACGCGACGGCCCAGGCGCTGGGAGCCGACGCCGAAAGGAAGACGGCATGAGCGAGACCCTTGAGATGAAGCCGGCCTCGGAAGAGGAAGTCCGTGAGGCCCTGTACGACGTCGTCGACCCCGAACTGGGCATCGACGTCGTCAACCTCGGACTGATCTACGGCATCCACATCGACGACGCGAACATCGCGACGATCGACATGACCCTGACGTCGGCGGCCTGTCCGCTGACGGACGTCATCGAGGACCAGGCCAAGTCCGCCACGGACGGCCTCGTCAACGAGCTGCGCATCAACTGGGTCTGGATGCCGCCGTGGGGCCCGGACAAGATCACGGACGACGGCCGTGAGCAGCTGCGGGCGCTCGGCTTCAACGTCTGAGAACCACGAGCATCCACGAGCTGATGCGAACGGCGACGCCTTCGGGCGTCGCCGTTTCGCGTGCTCAGGCCAGGCCGCCCACCAGCCGGAACGCCGAGTCCGCCTGGTAGAGGCCGCTGTGCTGGTACGACTCCAGGCGGAGCGTGAAGTTCTTGTGGCGCAGGAAGCGGCCCGGGAAGTTGACCGACTCCAGCATGATCGCGCCGGACACCGGTGAGGTGCGGGGACAGAACGTGGCGTCCCGCTTGAAGAGGGACGAGCCGTCGTCGCGGTCCGCGCGCAGGAAGAAGTCGCGGTGGCGGAGGTACTTGCCGTCGGCCGTGGCGAAGGAGTGGCAGGAGCTGTCGGCCAGGCCCTTGACCAGCTTGAAGGTCGAGTCCTCGCGGGATTCCGAGCCGCCGACCTGGTCGAGCCGCACCAGGCCGCCGCTGATGTGCCAGTAGCGGTCGGGGTAGTTGGCCGAGCGGACCGAGCGCCAGGTCGTCGAGGGCTTCGGGGCGGCCGGACTCGGGTGCGAGGTCGAGGGCTCGGCGGGAGCGGAGGGCGGGCGCGCGGAGGCCGAGCCCTGGGGTTCGGGGGCGCTCGTGGTCGTCGGCGCGGACGGTGACGCGCTCTCGTCGCCGGATGCCGAAGCGGCCTTCGTGGACGGGGTGGCGTAGGAGATCAGACCGGGGCCGCTCGGGTCCGCGGCGGCCGCCTGGTCAGGTGCGGGTGACGGATCGTCGGTCTGATGCTCCGTCATGGTCACCGCCGTCACGCACGCGGCGACCGTGGCTATCGCCAGCGCACCGGCCAGCCACAGACGTCGTGTTCCCGGCACCCGGGTGGTGTCCGGGGACCAGCCGCTCTCCCATGGCTGGTTCTGAGAGGGCCGGGACTTGCTTCGTGGCATGTGCGATTCCTCCGGCGGGCGCCTGGGGCGACGGCTGCGGCCGAGACGGGGAAGTGGATGAACGGTGAAACACTAGTGGAGCCGGTGAGCTCCTGGGAGCCGTTTGCACGAGTGGTTTTACGGCCTCCCCGGTTTCCCGCGCGGTCAGATGTTCACAGCTCTCACCCACGGCACCCCGCACACCTCGCGGGCGGGCGCCCGCAGTTGCGGCTGACCTCACATCAGATACGACCCCTGGAAGCCGTGTTGGGCAGACGGCTGAACGCCACGGTTACGTGCTGCGCGGAGCGGTCCAGGCCGCACCTTACCGAACCGCGGCCGGTTGGTGACCCGGTGCGGGCGCAGGGCGCAGGGCGCGAGGCGTGCGTGTCCGGCGCGAGCGGCAGGCGGCGTTATGTACGCTCGTACACATGGGATATCTGTTGCTCGCCGCGGCGATCGCCGCCGAGGTCGCCGGGACCACGGCCATGAAATACAGCGACGGCTTCAGCAGGCTGGTGCCCTCGCTGCTCACCGTCCTCGGCTACGTGGTCTCCTTCGTGCTGCTCGCCCAGACGCTGAAGACCATCTCGGTCGGCACCGCGTACGCGATCTGGGCCGGCGTCGGAACCGCCGCCATCGCCGCCATCGGGATGGCGTTCCTGGGGGAGGGGATGACCGCGGCCAAGGCGGCCGGCATCGCGCTGATCATCGTCGGAGTGGTGGTGCTCAACCTGGGCGGTGCGCACTGATGCCCCGCCGCTACGACCCCGAGCGGCGGCAGCGGATCATCGACGCGGCGATCCGGGTCGTCGGGGCCAAGGGCCTGGCCGGGCTGAGCCACCGATCGGTCGCCGCCGAGGCCGACGTGCCGCTCGGCTCCACGACGTACCACTTCAAGACCCTCGACGAGCTGATGGTCGCGGCGCTCCGCCAGGCCAACGAGGGCTTCGCCAAGGTGGTCGCCGCCCGCGGCGGCCTCGCCGACCCGCGCACCGATCTGGCCACCGAACTCGCCGGCCTGCTGGGCGAGTGGCTGGCCGGCGAACGCACCGGGGTCGAGCTGGAGTACGAGCTCTATCTGGCCGCCCTGCGCCGCCCCGCCCTGCGCCCGGTCGCCGCCGAGTGGGCCGACGACCTCGCCGACCGGCTCGCCGCCCGCGCCGACCCGGCCACCGCGCGGGCACTGGTCGCGCTGACGGACGGGATCTGTCTGCAGGTGCTCCTGACGGGCACGCCGTACGACGAGGAGTACGCGCGGGAGATGCTGGCGAGGGTCATCGACGCCGGCGCGTGAACCGGGACGGCCGCGGTCCTCTTCGCCGACGTGGGGGTGGGTCCGCCGATGTGCGGGACGGGACCGGTCCGGGCCGGATCGCGGACGGTGCGACCGGCACATGAGACGGCGTGCGCACCGGTTCGCCCGGGCGCCCCCTGCCACGTTAGGTTGCCGTTATGACCGACACGACTGCTCCTCGCACCACCGGCGCCGTTGCCGCCGGCCTCGCCACACTCGCCGCCGACGGCACCGTCCTCGACACCTGGTTCCCCGCGCCCGAGCTCACCGCCGAGCCCGGCCCGTCCGGCACCGAACGGCTGTCCGCCGAGCGTGCGGCGGAACTGCTCGGCGGCGGCGCGACCGCGGCGCTCGGTCCGGACGCCCGCCGGGGTGTCGAGGTGGTCGCGGTCCGTACGGTCATCGGCTCCCTCGACGACAAGCCGATCGACGCGCACGACGTCTACCTGCGCCTGCACCTGCTCTCGCACCGCCTGGTCAAGCCGCACGGCCAGAGCCTGGACGGCATCTTCGGCCACCTCGCCAACGTCGCCTGGACCTCGCTCGGCCCGGTCGCCGTCGACGACGTCGAGAAGGTCCGGCTGAACGCCCGGGCCGAGGGCCTGCACCTCCAGGTCACCTCGATCGACAAGTTCCCCCGCATGACCGACTACGTGGCCCCGAAGGGCGTCCGCATCGCCGACGCCGACCGGGTCCGGCTCGGCGCGCACCTCGCCGACGGCACCACCGTCATGCACGAGGGCTTCGTCAACTTCAACGCCGGCACGCTCGGCACGTCGATGGTCGAGGGCCGTATCTCCGCGGGCGTCGTGGTCGGCGACGGCTCGGACATCGGCGGCGGGGCCTCCACGATGGGCACCCTCTCCGGCGGTGGCAACGTCCGTATCAGCATCGGCGAGCGCTGCCTGGTCGGCGCCGAGGCGGGCGTCGGCATCGCGCTCGGCGACGAGTGCGTCGTGGAGGCGGGGCTGTACGTCACCGCGGGGACCCGCGTCACCATGCCCGACGGGCAGATCGTCAAGGCGCGCGAGCTGTCCGGCGCCTCCCACATCCTCTTCCGCCGCAACTCGGTCACGGGCACGGTCGAGGCCCGCCCGAACAACGCGGTCTGGGGCGGCCTGAACGAGATCCTGCACAGCCACAACTGACCCGCACGGCCACCACCGGCCTCCTCGAGGTCCCGTATGGGTTACTCAGCGTGACCTTCTCGTGCTTTCGGCAGATGAACGGGTGGACGCAGTGTCCGATCAGACGCCGAAACGACGAACGAGGGGTCGTGCAATGACGAACGAGCGGGCGAGGACCGTGGCGCGTTTGCTGTCCGGGGCGTTGACCCTGACGGTGGTGTGCGGGCTTCCGGCGGGGGCCGCGCACGCCGACGAGACGAACACCGCCTCGCACAACGGCCCGCGGATCGGACTGGTCAACACCGGCCAGGTGGACGATCCGCTGGAGGACGTGCTGGAGCACCTGCTGCTGATCGGCGACGGGTTCACCTGGAGCTGAGCGCGCCCGCTGTGGACCGGGGCCCGTATCGCACACCTGTGCGGTACGGGCCCCGGTCCGTTCCGCCGAAAGATTCTTCCCACCGGTGGCATAGCGGCGGGCGGTCGCGAGCGTCACAAGGAGCAGGGGCGGGGCACAGGTGCCGCCGGGGAAGAGAAGGTGACGATGAATGCCGAAGGACTGGAGAGTTTCCGGGAGTTCGTGGACAACCGGTCGTCGGCGCTGCTGAGGACGGCCGTGCTGCTCTGCGGGGGAGACCAGCACGCCGGTGAGGACCTGCTGCAGAGCGCCCTGGTCAAGGCGGCGGGCAAGTGGCAGCGGATCGACGAGCCCGAGGCCTACGTACGGCGGATCCTGTACCGCCAGCAGGTCAGCCGCTGGCGGCTGAAGTGGCGCAGACGGGAGGTCAGCGTCCCCGAGCCGCCCGAGGCGGGCGCGGCGGGCGCCGACGCGGCGGCCGCGGCCGAACTGCGTGTCGTGATGCGCGAGGCGCTGGCCCGGCTCACCTCACGTCAGCGGACCGTGCTCGTGCTTCGCTACTTCGAGGACCTGCCCGAGGCCGACGTCGCCCGGCTCCTCGGCTGCACCGTCGGCACCGTGCGGTCCACCACCCACCGCTCGCTCGCCCGGCTGCGCTCGCTGGCGCCCGAACTGGCCGCCCTGGGCCCGGCCGGCGCCGAGTGGCAGCCGTCCCGTGACTACTCGTCTGTGGAGGTGCGTCCGTGAACGTCGAGGAACTCGTGCGGGACGCACTGCGGGAGCAGGCCGCGGAACAGCCCCTGACCCGGCCGGGATTCGCCGACCGGGTGCTGGCGGTCCGCCGGCGCCGCCGCAGTCGCAGGATCGCGGGCATGGCCGCCGCCATGGTCGCCGTGGTCGCCGTCGCGGTGGCCGTGCCCCTGCTGGACTCGGGCCGGGGCACCGACGTGCGCCCCGCGGACGTCGTACCGAAGACCGAGGTCAACGCCCATCCGGACCAGTCGCCGCCGCGCGAGCTGATCTCGGCCGGGAACACCGGCATGGCCGCGTACTTCATCCCGAAGACCGTCCGCAAGACGGCCGACACCGCCGTTTACGAGCGCACCTACTGGCTGCTCGACCAGAACAGCGGCAGGTACGAGAAGAGCACGAAGTGGTCCTGGGTGGCCGTTGCCCCCGGCATGAAGACCGCCGCCGTCCTGGAACGCCCCCTGCCCGCCTCGCGGATCGGCCTGCTCGACCTGACCACCGGCATGGTCGCGCGGTGGATCCGGGTCGACCACCCGGTCGGCGGACTCGCGTTCTCGCGCGACGGCCGCAAGCTGGTCGCGACGACCTACGGCGACAACCCCGACCTGCGGGTCAAGATGGAAGGATCCGAGGGCTGGGACCAGAAGGAGCCGTCGAGCCGCACCGGCTTCCACGTCATCGACGTGGCGTCCGGCAAGGGCTCCTGGAGCGAGGTCGGGCTCGACGGCGACCCCACCGGCTTCATCAACTCCCGCCAGGACTTCGCCCTCACCAGCGACGGCCGGCACGTCTGGGCCGGGCACCCCATGGGGGACATCGGCAAACAGTTCTTCGACCTCTCGGGCACCGAGGTCCCCACACCGGCGAACGAGAAGCACCTGCAGTGGTACGTCGAAGCGGGGAAGTCGCCCGACGGCAGGCTGGTCGCCGGTGACTTCGCGGGCGAGAAGTGGAAGACCTCCTCCTGGGTCCTCGACGCCACGACCGGTGAGCGGACCGAGGTGCACGGGCAGCAGCTGCTCGCCTGGGCCGGCAACACGTCCCTCATCGCCTGGGACATCGCCAAGGACGGCAGGAACGAGTTCCATCAGCGGCTCGTTCTGGTCACCATCGGCAGCGACAAGGCCGTACCGCTCAGCGACTTCCGCAAGGGCAACGACGGGGACGCCGGGCGCTGGGAGCCCGTCTTCGCCGAGCGCTGATCAGGCGGCGGCCATGAACTGTTCGTACGTCGCCAGCAGCCCGTCGGCCGTGTCCCGGTCGGCGGGTCGCAGCGGTGCGCGGACCGGTCCCGCCGGCAGGCCGAGCGAGGTGAGGAGGGCCTTGACGGTGACCGCGCCGGGCAGGCCCGCCGACATCATCGACTCGATCAGCGGCGTGACCCGCTGTTGGAGGCGGGCGGACACGGGGGTGTCGCCCGCCTCGAACGCGTCGAGGACCGCACGGAGCCGGGCCGGAACGACATTGGCGACCGTGCTGATGTACCCGGCCGCACCCACCGCGTACAGGGCGAGGTTGTGCTCGTCGCAGCCCGCGTAGTACGCCAGCTCCGTGCGGTCCATGACCTTCTGGGCACCGAGGAAGTCGTAGGAACAGTCCTTGACCGCGACGATCCGGGGATGCCCGGCGAGGCGGATCATGGTGTCCGGCTCGATCCGGGTGCCGGTGCGCCCCGGGATGTCGTACAGCACGAGCGGCAGCCCGGACGCGTCCGCGACCTCCCGGAAGTGCGCCTCCAGCGCGTCCTGCGGCGGCCTGCTGTAGTAGGGGCTGACCACCAACAGGCCGTCCGCGCCCGCCTTTTCGGCCGCCAGAGCCAGCTCGACGGTGTGCCGGGTGTCGAAGGTGCCCACGCCGGCCACGATCGACGCCCGCTCGCCCACCGCCTCCCGTACGGCCGTGACCAGCGCGGCCTTCTCCGCGTCCGTCGTGGTCGGCGACTCACCCGTCGTCCCGGACAGGACGAGCCCGTCACAGCCCTGAGCCACCAGCCGGTCGGCCAGTCGCTGCGCGCCGTCGAGATCCAGCGCGCCCCCGTCGGTGAAGGGCGTGATCATGGCGCACAAGGCGCGGCCGAAGGGGCGGGATGTCGTCGTCATGGGGGTAGTCTCGGCCCATCGACAGTGAAGCTCCACTTAAATTTCCTACGAGGTATCGCTAAGGAACGCTGAGGGGTTGTCGGTCGCCGCGCGGTCGGCAGGCCCTATGTCCAAGTGGGCCCGCATGGGTCACCATGGCCAGGACGGTCATCGGCACCTGGTCATGGGAGGCGTCATGAAGCTCGGCAAAGCACTCGCCACCGGAGTCGCGGAAGAGCGGCCGCAGATCCACGAGGAGGAACTCGACCTCCCCGAGGAGATCAAGGAACTGAAGGCCCCCGAAGAGGTCCCGGCCGCCCGATGAGGCTGCGGCTCCCCGAGGAACGCCCGACGGAGCCACCGACCGGATACAAGATCGCCCACCCGGTGCTGTCCCACGACGGCACCCGGGCCGGGTTCACCGGGGTGTCGCTGGGCGGCGCAGTGCCGTACGCAGTCCTGGACGACGCGACCTGCGTCTACGGCCTGCGGCACCGGGCACCACACCGCCGCTGCGACTGCGGGTTCCACTGCGTGCACGACCGTACGACGGCCGAGGCACTGCTGTGCACGGCCGAGCACCGTACGGCGGTCCTGCTCGAGATCTCCGTACTCGGCCGGTACATCCGCTTCGAGCGCGGCTTCCGGTACGCCCGTCAGCGCGTCCGCACGGCGACCGTCGGCCCGTGCGCCTGCGGCGCGGTCGCCGCCGCGCTGGCCGACGCCGGCTGGGGCAGACCGGGGTGGCGGGTGCTGGCTCCCTGCTGCACGGGATGTCTGCGCGGTCGTACGTCCGTCTCCTTGGCCGGCTTCGCCCGGCTGGCCGCGGGCGGGCTGCGGGTGGTGGCCGGGACGGGTGTGCGGGTGGCGGGGGAGGCCCCGGCGCCGGATGCCGGCGGCGGGCCCGGGGTGCCCGAACTCGTCGCGGAGGCCGCCCTGTTGCAGGCCCGGCTCGACTGGTTCCAGAGCCGGCTGGCCCGCCTCGGCGAGCGTGGGCCCGGAGGCGGGCCGCAGGGGTAGCGGGGGCCGGTCAGGGTACTCGGGGGTTCCCATACCGAGAGGAGGCGGACCGTGACCGGGACCACGGCACCCAGGCCGGTACATGACGAACACCATTCGGTGGGCGACCTCGTCGGACAGGCCACCGAACAGCTCTCCCGGCTCGTACGACAGGAAGTGGCCCTCGCCAAGGAGGAGCTCGCGGCAAAGGGCCGTCGCGCCGGACGGGGCGGCGGACTGCTCGGTGCCGCGGGTGCCGTCGGCTACGCCGGCTTCCTCGCCCTGGCCGCCACGGCCGTCGTCGCGCTCTCGCTGGTCCTGCCCCTCTGGGCGGCGGCGCTCATCGTGACGGCCGTCCTGTTCGCACTCGCGGCCCTGCTCGCGGCGACCGGCCGCGCCCAGCTGCGCCGCGCCGCACCGCCCACGCCCGAGGAAGCGCTCGGCAGCGTCAGGGCCGACGTCGAGGAGATCAGGGAGAGGGCCCACCGATGACGGACAAGGCAGCACACGGACACGGGTCGGGCGGCGCCAAGGGGCCCGACGAACTCCGCCGGCAGATCGAACGCACCCGCAGCGAGCTCGGCGACACGGTCGAGGAGCTGGCCGGCAAGGTCGACGTCAAGGGCCGTGCCCGCGCCCGCGCCGCCGACCTGAGGGACAAGGCGGGCGCGATGACGGTACAGCTCCGCAGCAGTGCGGCGATGGCCGGCCACACGGTCCAGGACCGGGCCAGCCATGCGGGGCACACGGTCCAGGACAAGGCGGCCCAGGCGGGCCACACGGTCCAGTCCAGGGCGACCCGCGCAGGTCACGCCGTCGAACACACCCTGCCCACGCAGGTCCGCACCGCCGTGCAGGCCGGGGCGCGGCACCCTCGGCCCGTGCTGGTCGTCGGGGTGGCGGCGGTGGGTGCGCTGATCGCGGTGGAGGTGCTGCGGCGCCGGCACGCCGGGCGCTGAGAGAGGGCCGGCCGTCTTCGGCCCGGGTTGGCCGCATCGGCCGGCCCGGGCCGAAGCGGTGCGTGGGGTGACGCCGGGGGCGGGTCGCGCAGCCCGGCGCTTACGGGGTGCCGCCCGCGCCCACCCGTGCCGCCCCAGCGGCACGACTGCCCGCGGGTGACGGTGGCGGGCCGGGGTGGGCGGCGTGGTCTGGCTCTGCTGGGGGGGTGCGGCCCGTGCCTGCCCGTGTCGTCCCGGCGGTATGGCTGCCCGCGGGGGGGTGTGGGGTGGATGGCGCAGCCCGGCGTTTACGGGGTGCCGCGTTCCCCGCGCCCACCCGTGCCGCCCAGCGGCACGACTGCCCGCGGGGAACGCGGCACGACTGGCCGAGGGGGCGGTGTGGGGCGGTGTGGATGGCGCGGCCCGGCGCTTGCGGGTGCTGTTCGCGGGGTGATCGTCCGTGGGTCGGGAACCCGCCTCACCTGCCGCGCGCGGCCCTCAGCCTTGGCGGCCATTTTCGGGTGTCCCTCGGTTCCACGTACGGCTCCTCCGTCGGCGGGCGGCCTGCCGTGATCGCCCGCTCGCGTGCCAGTTCCGCGTCGAACTCCAGGCCCAGGAGGATCGCCATGTTGGTCAGCCAGAGCCACACGAGGAAGACGATGGCGCCCGCGAGGGTGCCGTACGTCTTGTTGTAGGAACCGAAGTTGGCCGCGTACAGGGCGAATCCGGCGGACGCGGCCAACCAGATCAGGGTGGCGAGGACGCTGCCGGGGGAGATCCAGCGGAAGCCCCGGCCGCGGACGTTGGGGGCGGCCCAGTACAGCAGGGCGATCATCAGGATCACCAGCAGCAGCAGTACCGGCCACTTGGCGACGCCCCACACCGCGATCGCCTCGTCACCGAGACCGATCGTCGTGCCGGCCCGCTCGGCCAGCGGACCCGTGAACACCACGATCAGCGCGCTCACGGCCAGCATCAGCATCAGCACCACGGTCAGCCCCAGCCTGAGCGGCGTCAGCTTCCACACCGGGCGGCCCTCCGGCAGGTCGTACACCGCGTTGGACGTCCGGATGAACGCGGCGACGTACCCGGACGCCGACCACAGGGCGAAGAGCAGGCCGAGCACGGCCAGCACACTGCCGGTGCCGCCGCTGTCGCCGAGTTGGACGACCGCGTCCCGCAGGATGTCCCGGGCGGGCCCGGGGGCGAGGTCGCCGATGTTGTCGAGGATCTTGTCCGTCGCGCGCTGTCCCACCACGCCGAGCAGGGACACCATCACCAGCAGCGCCGGGAAGAGCGACAGGACGCCGTAGTACGTCAACGCGGCCGCCCGGTCGGCCAGTTCGTCGTCCAGCAACTCCTTCAGCGTGCGCCACACCACCGCCCGCCACGACCGCGCGGGCAACTTGGACGGGCTGTCCGTCTTCGCCGTCTCCGTCTTCGCCGTCTCCGTCGTCCCGGCCGTCCCCGTCGTCCCCGTCGTCTCGGCCGTGTCGGCCTTCTCCGTCATCTCGGCCCTCCGGGCCTTCTCGTCCATGACCAGGCGGGTCTCCCGAATTCCCCCCGCGAATCGGCTACTTGACCTGAATCTTGGTTGAGGTTGAAGAGTGGCCGGTGCACGCATCCCGTACCCATCGACGGAGGCCGTCATGACCCGCCGTACCGGCACTCACCCCGACCTGACCCACCCCCGCGTCGGTGCCGCCCTCTTCAGCACCTGGCGAGTCGGCACACCCGAGCGGCAGCGGCAGGCCGTCGAGGCGATCGCGCACACCTGGGAGCGCAGGCCCTGGCCGGCCGCCGGCCTGCTCGCCTACCACGTCTACACCGGGCACGACGGCGGGACGCTGATGCACCACTCGCAGTGGGCGGGCGAGCAGGCCTACGAGGCCTTCGTCAAGACCCACCGCCAGGAACGCAACGACGAGATCGACACCGCCGTACCGGGCATCGAGCGCGTCGGACTCGACCGGTACCGGTACTACCGCAGCGAGGAACGGGCCACCTGCGATCACCGTGTGCCGGGGCTGATCGTGACCGTGCGGGTCGACTTCGAGCCCGGCGCGGCCGGCCGGCGCGGCGACTGGATCGACCTCCTGCTGCGGACGCCCCCCGGCCCGGGCGCCCACCACGGCCTGATCGCCGCGCACTTCCACCTGGCCACCGACGGCACCCACGTCCTCGCCTACGCGGAATGGGAGACCGCGGAGGCGTACGACAGGGCCATCGCCGTGCCGGTCGGCGAGGAGTGGGAGCGGGTGCGGTCGTACCCCGGTGTGCAGGGTTTCACGGGCACGCGCTACGACCACGCCCTCGGCCTCGTGCCCGAGTGACGTCCGACAGGCCAGCCGAAAATCCAAATCGTCTGGACAAAAAAAGTTTTCGGTGAGACGGTGGATCCATGTTGGACGTGACCGTGATCGAGGACCCCGAGGCCGCTGCCGCCTCCCTGGACCCCATAAGGTCCCGGCTGCTCGCCGAACTGGCGGCCGGCCCCGCGTCGGCCGCCATGCTGGCCGGCCAGGTCGGGCTGCCCCGGCAGAAGGTGAACTACCACCTCAAGGCGCTGGAGCGGCACGGTCTGGTCGAGCTGGCGGGCGAGCGCCGCAAGGGCAACGTCACCGAGCGGCTGATGCGGGCGACCGCCGCGTCGTACGTCATCTCGCCGCTCGCGCTCGCCGCCGTGCAGCCGGACCCGGACCGCTTCCGCGACCAGCTCTCCGCCCGCTGGCTGCTCGCGCTCGGGGCCCGGCTCGTCAGCGACGTCGGCTCGCTGATCACCGGCGCGGCCAAAGCCCGCAAGCGGCTGGCGACGTACGCGCTGGACGGCGAGGTGCGCTTCGCCTCGGCCGCCGACCGGGCCGCGTTCATCCAGGAGCTGACGGCGGGGGTGACCGCGCTGATCCGCAAGTACGACGCCCCCGACACCGAGGACGGACGTGATCACCGGATCGTCGTCGCCGTCCACCCCACGCTCAAGCCCACGGGCGACGCCCAGCCCGCCCCAGAACTGGACCAGTAGTCCTCAGGAGCCCACCATGTCCAAGGAATTCGAGATCGCCCGCGAGTTTGAGGTCGACGCCTCACCCGAGCAGGTGTGGGAGGCGGTCACCGCCGGGACCGACGGCTGGCTGTGGCCGATGGAGGCCCCCGAACCGCGCGAGGGCGGCAAGGGACCCTTCGGGTCCAAGGTCACCGCCTGGGACCCGCCGCACCGCTACACCAACCGTGTCGAGGACGTCGAGGGCATCTCCGAACAGACCCTCAACCAGCTCGACTACACGATCGAACCGCGGGACGAGGGCCGCCGCGCCTGGGTGCGGTACGTGCACAGCGGGATCTTCGTCGACGACTGGGACAACCAGTACGACGGTGCCGCGAAGCACACCGACTTCTACATGGCGACCCTGCGCCAGTACCTGCTCCACTTCGCGCCCCGCACGGCCGCCTTCACCACCTTCGACGGCCCCGACACGTCCAAGACGCCGGACGCGCTCGCCGCCGTCGGCCGGGCGCTCGGCCTCTCGGACGACACGGCCGAGGGCGCGCGCGTCCAGGCTCGTGGCCCCGAGGGCCAACCGCTGGACGCCGTAGTGGACTTCCGCAACCCGTACTTCATCGGGCTGCGCACCGAGGACGCCCTGATCCGCTTCTTCGGGCGCAACCACTGGAGCTACCCGGTCGGGATCAGCGTCCACGACTTCGCGGCCCATGCCGACGCGGAGGCCGACGAGGCCGCGTGGAAGGGCTGGCTGAACGGTGTGTTCAGCCAGCCCTGAGCACTACGACCGGTCGGCGGCTACGGCTTGAACCGCAGCACCTGCGGGTCGTGGTCGCTGATCTGGTCGTTGAACTCCGCGTTGACGTGCACGCTGTCGTACTCGAAGTCGCAGGAACGCCGGATCGAGGGGCTGACCAGGATCTGGTCGAGGACCTGGGCGTTGCCCTGGTAGACGTACGAGTAACGCTCGCTCTTCGGCAGCGACTTGATCGCCGACCAGAGGGCGCCGTCGCTCTCCAGGATCTCGGTGGTGCCGGAGAACTCGAAGTCGTTGATGTCACCGAGGGTGATGACGTCCGCGTTCTTCTGGGTGGCCAGGATGTCCTTGACGAACGCGTTCACCGCGGTCGCCTGCAGGGCACGCTGGGTCTCCGAACTGCGCGCCGGCGGCTGGAACTGCGAGGTCAGAGCCTGGTCGCCGCCCTTGGAGTTGAAGTGGTTGGCGATCACGAACACCGTCCGGCCGCGGAAGGCGAACTCGCCCGCCAGCGGCTTGCGGCTGCTGTTCCAGGCGGTGTTGGCCGGGTCGATGCGGCCCGGGGAGACCGTCAGCGCGGCCTTGCCCTTCTCCTTGGTGACCCCGACGGCGGTCGTGGCGTCGCCGCCCGCACGGTCGGTGAAGGAGACCCGCTCCGGGTTGAACAGGAACACCTGGCGGATGTTGCCGCCCGGCTCGCCGCCGTCGGTGTTGTTCGCCGGGTCGATCGAGCGCCAGTCGTACGCCGGGCCGCCGGCCGCGACGATCGCGTCGATCAGCTTGGTCACCGTCTGGTCGGCGGCGACCGTGCCGTCGTTCTTCGCGCCGTTGTTGTCCTGGATCTCCTCCAGGGACACGATGTCGGGCGACTTCAGGTTGTGCACGATCGCGGAGGCGTGCTCCTCGAAGGAGGCGTCGGTCGGGTCGAGGTTCTCGACGTTGTACGTCGCGACCGCCAGCTCGCCGTTCTTCTGCTTCTCGGTGGTCTCGCGGGCGAGACCGGCGCTCTTCAGCGTGCCGATCCGGCCCGCGACGAGGGTGTAGCCGCCGAACTGGTTGTAGTCCAGCGGGCCCGCGGTGCTGCCGGTGAGAACGTCGCCGACGTTCGCCTTCGGGAAGTCGGCACTCGCTCCCAGGGACTGGATCTGCAGCCGGCCGGTGTTCTGCGACTCGTAGGAGCCGTAGACCGTGCCGCCGCGGCGGTTGTTGTTCTCGCGCGGCTTCACCGTGACCCACAGCTCGGTGAACGGGTCGGTGGCGCCGACCACGCGGACGTCGGCGACCTGGACGTTCATGCCCTCCAGGGACTCGTAGTAGTCCAGGGCGTACTTCTTCGGCTGCAGCGTCAGGCCGTTGACCGAGCCGCCCGCGGCGGTGTCACCGGCCGGGCTGTAGGCGCTCGGCACCGACCTGGCGTCGACGACGGTGGCGGCCGGGACCGCGTTGCCGCTGGAGACGACGGTCACCGTCGGGCGGACGATCTCGGTCAGCGCCTGGTTGCCGGAGGACGTGCCGCCCGGGACGAACTCCGAGATCGTGCCGGAGACGGTCACCGCGTCGCCGACCGCGACCTTCGGGACGGAGCTGGTGAAGACGAAGACGCCCTCGCTGGTGGCCGGGTCGGCGTCCGGGTTCGGGTCCTGGATCCAGAAGCCTCTGGAGGAGCCGTAGGTGCGCACGCCGGTGACGATTCCGGCCACGTCCGTGACCGTCTTGCCGGCGTACGGGGATATCCGGGTCGTGCCCTGGATGTCATGGATGCTCACGGAGTCCGCGTGCGCGGGCGAGGTGAGGACGACGGTGGAGGCCGCGGAACAGACGGCGGCGACGGTGAGCGCGGCGAGACGCGCGGAAGACTTGCTCGGCAACGGGGATCCCTCCGGGGACGTACATGGGCGCCGGGACGAGGGTGGTGCGTGGAACGGTGGGAGCCGCGACCTGTGGGGCGGTGGCGACGCGCGTAGAAGTTAGCGTGAACAGATGTCCGCCGGGTTTCTACGCGCGTCAATCTCGTGCCTGGTCACGCCACTTGTCAAGGTTTCGGCCATGTACGGTCCCTGACCGGGAGAGGAACCGGGTGGCATGGGTGGAAAGCGGTCTAGGCTGAGCGGCTGAGTGGTACGACACGCCTCTAGGAGAACCAGCCGATGTCAGACAGCTCCCCCCTGCCACCGGTGCGCCTGCACCCCGAAGCGGAGCTGGCGCGAGACGCCCTGTCCACGCCGCTGCTGTCACGGGCCGCGCGGCTCGCCCGCTGGGCCGGGCCCGGGACGCGGATCGACGCCGGGGGCGGGCTCGTCGAGGAGCAGTTGCCCGCGGCGGCCGAGGCCCTCGGCCTGAGCGGGGACGACGCGGCGGCGTACGCGAGCGAGGCCTGGCGGGTCGCCGTCGACACCGGGCTCGTCGAGGTCGTCGACGAGGAGGCCGGCACCGTCGCCGCGGGCGAGGAACTCGCCCTGCTCACCGGCGGGGCCCCGCACGACGTGCTCGGCGTGTGGCTGGCCGCGCTGGAGACCGTGCTCGCCGACGCTAGCGTGCCGGACCTGGACGACCTGATCGGTGCGATGGACCCCGAAGAGGGCGCCGGCGAGATCGACCTCTCGTCCCTGGACTGGGACCCCGAGGCCGAGGCCGAGTTCCTGGACGGCGTGCTCGGGAACCTCTACCTCCTCACCGCGGGCGAGGACGTGCCCGGCGAGGCGCCGGTTCCGCTGCCCGCGCTGGCCGCCTCGATGATCGTCCCCGGCGACATGGGTGAACCCACCAACGACATGCTGGAGCAGGTCTCCGACGCGATGATGCGGCTCGACGACCAGTTCCGGCTGCTGGAGCCGGTGGGACTCGTGGCGTACCGGCCCGTCGACGAGGCGCTGATGGCCGACACCGACGAGGAGCCCGCGTCACCGGTCGACGACACCGACGTCTCCCGCTACGGCATGGTCCGGCTGACCCCGCTCGGCCTGTACGGCCTCAGGGCGCGGCTCCTGGAGGCCGGGTTCGAGGCGCCCGCGGTCGGCGACCTCGCGGACAAGGGGGCCGACGCGCTGCTCGACGGTACGGCCGGTTTCCCGCCGACGGCCGCCCAGGCCGAGACCGAGCAGTGGCTGGCCCGCCGCGAATCCCTCGCCGCGGCACGGGAGTTGCTGGCGGCGGCGCGGGGCTCGGACGCCGGTGCGCCGCTGCGGCGACTGCTCTGCCAGCAGGCGCTGTCCCTGGTGGGCGACGAGGCCGAGCCCGCCCTGCGCGACGTGCTCGACGACCCCGAACTCGGCGGACTGGCCCGGGTCTGGCTGGCCGAGCGGGGTGCCTCCGACGTGCCGGCCCCGTCCGAGGAGCTCGTGTTCTGGCTGACCGTCGACACGCTCGCCGCACAGCTCGCGGCCGAGGGCAACTCCGACGAGCTCAGGAGCCTCGTGGAGGGGCTGGCCCAGCAGCACAGCGGATTCTTCGCGGCGGCCTGGCGGGTCGACCACCCGGCGACGGCGGACGTCCTGGAGGCGATGGGCCGGCTGCATCCGGACAAGAGGATCGCGAAGGAGGCACGGAAGGCGGCGTTCAAGGCGCGGTCGCAGCAAGGGGGCTGAGCCGGACAGACCTGAGGTGACCCGTGAGGTCCCTTCGGGGTCTCCTGGGGTGGTGCGCACGGGTTCACGCAACAGGGCCCGGTGAAGTCGTCCGGTGTTCAACCGGCGTTCAGGCGCGGGCGGGACGGTTGCGCGGACCGAGGTCCGCCACCCTCCACGGCAAACCCCCCGTCACAGGAGACAGCATGTCGCTCACCCGCAGGGACTTCGCCAGAACATCCGCGATCACCGGTGCCGGTGTCGCGCTGGCGGGCAGCGTCGGCGCTCTCGCCACCGCTCCGAACGCCCTCGCGTCCACCGAGACCGAGGGCGCGCGGGACTCGGCGGACATCCACGGCGGTGTCGGTTACGGACCGCTGATCCCCGACCCGGAGGGCATCCTCGCGCTGCCCGCCGGGTTCACCTACCGCATCCTCACCCACAGCGGGAAGACCAGGCTGGAGTCGGGCGAGTTCACGCCGTCCAACCACGACGGCACGGCCACCTTCGCCGGACCGCGCGGCACCACCCTCCTCGTCAACAACCACGAGCTGAAGGGCCCGCGAGCCAACTGGGACCACCCCGTCCCGCTCACCGAGGGCCTGGTCTACGACCCGGCGGCCTCCGGGGGCTGCACGGTCGTCGAGGTCCGCCCCGACGGACGGGTCGCCGAGTGGGTCGGCATCGCCGGCACCTCCACCAACTGCGCGGGCGGCAGCACCCCGTGGGGCACCTGGCTCACCTGCGAGGAGAACTCCGACCGGGCCGGCACCAACGGCATGACCAAGGACCACGGCTACGTCTTCGAGGTCGACCCGGCCGACCGGCGCGCCAACAAGAACCCCAAGCCCCTGAAGTTCTTCGGCCGCTACGACCACGAGGCCGTCGTCATCGACCCCAGGCGCGGTCACGCCTACCTCACCGAGGACGCCGCGAGCCCCAACGGCCTGCTCTTCCGCTGGACCCCGCCCAAGGGCTTCGAGCACGGCCGCGGAAAGTTCCGCACCCTCGCCGACGACGCCGGTGTCCTCCAGGCGCCCAGGTGCTTCGATTCCGGCGGCACGTTCGTCGACGACCTCTCCCGCGCCACCAGGATCGGCACGGTGTACGGCGTCGACTGGGTCGACGTACCCGACCGCGACGCCAAGGCCGTCGCCGTGCGCAAGCAGTTCGGCACCGGCGAGATCACCCGCGCCCGCAAGCTGGAGGGCATGTGGTGGGGCGACGGCGGCGCCTACCTCGTCTCCTCGTACGCCCGCGCGGAGAGCCCCGTCCAGCACGACGGCCAGGTCTGGTTCTACGACCCCAAGCGCCGCACCCTCACCCTGAAGGTCCTCCTCGGCGTCAACCCCGACCCCTCCGTGGACGGCGCCTTCGACGGCCCCGACAACATCACCGTCTCCCCGTACGGCGGCCTCGTCCTCGCCGAGGACGGTGAAGGCGTCTCGCACCTCTTCGGCGCGACGGACCGCGGCCGCACCTACCCCATCGCCCGCAACGACCTGAACGTCGGCACCGAAGAGGAGCCGGAATTCAGCGAGTTCGCCGGCGTCACCTTCTCGCCCGACGGCAGGACGCTGTTCGCCAACATCCAGAAGCCGGGAATCCTGCTCGCCATCACCGGGCCCTGGAAGCGCCAGAAGCGTGGCTGATTAATTCGGTCGCCCCTTCCGAGTTGCGCCTCCTACAGTGAGATCAGAACGTCACGCACCTCCCGGTGCGATGGCAGCGGCTACTTCTCTTCCAAAGAATCCGAAGCCGCAGCCGACTTGATCTCGGGAGGCGCAGCTCATGGTGGGTGCCCGGTGCGCAGGCAACGGCTACTTCGGGACGCGGTATGTTGCGGGTTCGAATCCCGTCACCGACTCAGGGTCGGTGTGGCGGAAATGGAAGACGCGCCGTGTGTGTACCGTCGCCGAATTCGATCTCGGGCATCCACCTTTTGCTGAGCCTTCCTCCGAAACACCAGCGAATTCGGGGGAATTCACCATGGCACGCTTCAACACCAGGGCCGCCAAGGCACAGCCCACCTCGCGCGTGACCTCGACGGGCCGGGTGCTCCGCACCTTCGAGGGCGGCCGGGGCCGCGAGCGTGACGCGCGCTCCGAACTCTTCCTGCTCGCCGTGTCCAACTTCGTGTCGCAGCAGACCTTCTACGAGACCGGCGCCGCCCGCGACGACCGCTACGCGCGTCTCGTCGCCGAGCTCGCCGTCACCGACCCGGCGTGGACCGCCGGCCTGCTCGGCTGGCTGCGCGGCGAGGGCAACCTCCGCACGGCAGCGGTCGTGGGCGCCGCCGAGTACGTGAAGGCACGTCTCGACGCGGGTGCGACCGACGGGCCGTCCAACCGGCAGGTCGTCGACTCCGTGCTCCAGCGGCCCGACGAGCCCGGTGAGCTGCTCGCGTACTGGACCGCCCTGTACGGCCGCAACGTCCCCAAGCCCGTCAAGCGCGGTGTCGCCGACGCCGTACGACGTCTCTACGGTGGCACGTCGCTCCTGAAGTACGACACCGCGTCCAAGGGCTACCGCTTCGGCGACATCCTCAACCTCGTGCACGCGGCCCCGGACCCGGACAAGCCGTGGCAGGGCGAGCTGTTCCGGTACGCCCTGGACCGCCGGCACCACCCGGACACCGCCGTGCCGCCCGCGTCCAGCCGTGCCCTGACCGCCCACCGCGAGCTGATGGCTCTGCCGGTGGAGGAGCGGCGCGCGGTCGTCACCTCCGAAGGTGGTGCCGAGCGGCTGGCGGCGGCCGGGATGACGTGGGAGGCGCTGGCGGGATGGCTGCAGGGGCCGATGGACAAGGCGGCCTGGGAGGCCGTGATTCCGTCGATGGGCGTGATGGCGCTCGTACGGAACCTGCGGAACTTCGACCAGGCCGGCGTGGGTGACGAGGCGGCGGCCCGGGTGGCCGCACGCATCGCCGACCCGGCGGAGGTGGCGCGCTCGCGGCAGTTCCCCTTCCGGTACCTCGCCGCGTACCAGCACGCACCGTCGCTGCGCTGGTCGTACCCGCTGGAGCAGGCGCTCGGCCACTCGCTGGCCCACGTGCCCGCGCTGCCCGGCCGGACGCTGATCCTCGTCGACCGCTCGGGCTCGATGTTCTCGCGGCTGTCCGACCGGTCGCAGCTCAACCGGGCCGACGCGGCGGCGATCTTCGGCGCGGCGCTCGCGCTGCGGGCTGCGGACGCGGATCTCGTCCAGTTCGGCACCAACAGCCACCCGCTGAACTTCAGCCGGAGCGAGTCGGTGCTGAAGATCCTCGGCGGCTTCCGCAGCCTGGGCGGCACCGACACCACTCAGGCGGTGCGCCGGCACTACCGGAAGCACGACCGGGTGCTGATCGTCACCGACGAGCAGTACGCGTCCAGCCCCTACGGCGACCCGACCGAGCAGGTCCCGGCCGACGTGCCGGTCTACACCTGGAACCTCGCCGGGTACCGGGCGGGCCACGGCCCGTCGGGCAAGGCGAACCGGCACACCTTCGGCGGCCTTTCGGACGCGGCGTTCCGCATGGTGCCGCTGCTCGAGGCGGCTCGGGACGCCAACTGGCCGTGGGCTGCCTGACGCTCCCTCGTGGACGGGCCCGCACTTCGGTGCGGGCCCGTCTTCGTTGTGCCCCTTGCCTCTACCCCTGACTGACATCTAACATTTCAATTCATGGAGGCCATCCGACCCGTGCCGCGCACCCTGCTCAGGGACCGCGCGTACGAAGCCATCAGGGACGCCATCGTCGCCGGGGAGATCGAGCCCGGCGCGGTCGTGCGGGACGCAGAGCTCGCCGAGCGGCTCGGGCTGTCCCGGGCACCGGTGCGGGAGGCGTTCTCGCGGCTGGTCGACGAGGGGCTGCTGGAGAGCAAGCCGCAGAGCTACACGCGGGTGACGCCGGTGGTGGCCTCCGACGTACGGGACGCCGCCGCCGTCGTCGGCGCCATGCACGAGCTGGTCACGCGGATCGCCGTGCCCCGGCTGTTCGCCGCGGACGTCGAGGCGATGCGCGCGGCCAACGAGCGGTTCGCGGCCGCCGTCCAGGCCGGCGACGTCGACAGCGCCCTGCGCGCGGACGACGCACTGCACGACGTCCTCGTCCGCGTCAGCGGCAATCGCGCGGCCGCCGCCACCGCGGCCCGCTACACCCCCCTCATCCGCCGCCTGGAGCGACGACGCTTCGGCGAGGGCGGCAACTGCCGGTCGGCCGGTCTGCACGACCGGCTGATCGAGTCCTGTGCGGCCTCGGACGTGGACGAAGCGGTCCGTGTCACCGCGGAGATCTGGCGAGGCCTGGCCGAACTCGCCGACAGCGACTGATCCCGACCCCGGGAGGACCCATGTCCCTTTCTTCCTACGACCGCTACCCCCTCCTCTTCGGCCCGTCCCCCGTGCACCCCCTGGAGCGGCTCACGGCGCACCTCGGCGGCGCCGCCCTGTGGGCCAAGCGCGAGGACTGCAACTCCGGTGTCGCCTACGGCGGCAACAAGACGCGCAAGCTGGAGTACCTGGTCGCCGACGCGCTCGCGAAGGGGTGCGACACGCTCGTCTCCATCGGCGGGGTGCAGTCGAACCACACCCGTCAGGTCGCGGCCTGTGCGGCCCGTGCCGGGCTCAAGTGCGTTCTCGTGCAGGAGAGTTGGGTCGAGTGGCCCGACTCCGTGTACGACAAGGTCGGCAACATCCTGATCAGCCGGCTCGCCGGCGCCGACGTACGACTGGTGAAGGCCGGCTTCGGGATCGGGTTCAAGGAGAGCTGGGAGCAGGCGCTCAGGGAGGTCGAGGAGGCGGGCGGCAAGCCCTACGCCATTCCGGCCGGCGCCTCCGACCACCCGTACGGCGGGCTGGGCTTCGCCGGGTGGGCGTACGAAGTCGCCGAGCAGGAGCGGGAGTCGGACGTCTTCTTCGACACCGTCGTGGTGTGCTCGGTGACCGGGTCCACCCAGGCCGGAATGGTCGCCGGGTTCCGGGCCCTGGAGGAGGCGGGCGGGCGGCAGCGGCGCGTGATCGGCATCGACGCGTCGGCGGCGCCCGTCCGCACCCGGGAGCAGATCGCGCGGATCGCCCACAACACCGGTCGACTCATCGGCGTCAAAGCGGAGTTGACCGAAGCGGACGTGGAGCTCGACGACCGGTATCACGCGGGCACGTACGGAATCCCCGACGAGGCCACGCTGGACGCGATGCGGCTCGCGGCCCGCACCGAGGGGATGGTCACCGACCCCGTGTACGAGGGGAAGTCGATGGCCGGGATGGTGGACCTGGTGGCGCGCGGGGAGATCGGCCGGGACTCGACCGTGCTCTACGCCCACCTGGGCGGGCAGCCCGCGCTGAACGCGTACAGCGCTCTGTTCTAGCGCCGGGCGCGGCTCTCCCCGGTGCCGCGGTTCGTCACCAGGGCCCGGAGCGAGCCCCTTTCCGCACCGCGGGAAGGGGCTCTCGCGTGCCCGCGCTACGCGGCCCGGCGCTCACCGGTCCGCAGGCGCCGGCCGAGCACGTAGCCGGCCTGGAGACGGGTCCTGGCGCCCAGGGCGTCCATGAGGTCCGCGATGCGCCGCTGGCAGGTACGCAGGGAGATGTCGAGGCGCCGGGCGATGACCTTGTCCTCGAGGCCGTTCAGCAGCATGCGCAGAACGGATTCGTCGATCAGGGCGGAGGCGGAGCGCGCTGTCGTGGTCGTAGCGGCCGTCGAAGGGCCGCGCCTGGCCCCACGCCCCGGTGAGCGTGTGCCACAACGTCGCGACCACGGACGGTTCGTGTACGACGCTGAGGCCCGGCCCTCCGTCGACGGCGACCTCGGCGACCTCGGCGTCGATCACCAGCAGCCAGGCCGGAGGTGTGGCGGAGGTACGCACCTCCCCGGCGTGGGCGTGGAGCGACTCCGCATCGTCCCGGCCATCACCGTGGTGCCGGCCTGGCCCACACCGGGCGAGTTCCCCTCGGCGCCGGCCCTCGCCGGGGGCGCCCTCTGCCTTGCCGGCGTGGGGATCTCACGGCGCACTCCGCTCAGTGCGGCCCCGGCGGCCGACGTTCCGCAGCCGACGCCGGCCCGGGACTGACGGTCGGCACATCATCGGGGGCCTGTCCGGCATGACCGCCGGACGGGCCCTTGTGCTTGCTCGTAAGGTACGGGGGAGGCCCCCGGTCGTACGAGGAGGTGCTGGATGACGCAGGTCAGGCCCATGCGCGCGGACGCCCGTCGCAACTACGAGCGGTTGCTCGAGGTGGCCGCCGAGGCCTTCGCCGAGCACGGGGAGGGCGCGTCCCTCGACGACATCGCCAAGCGGGCCGGGGTCGGATCCGGCACCCTGTACCGGCACTTCCCGACCCGGCAGGTGCTGCTGGAGGCGGCGTACGTCGACCGGATCGAGGCGATCGCCGCGCGCGCGGACGAGATCGCCGGGCAGCTGCCGCCGGGCGAGGCGCTGGTGGAGTGGCTGAACGAGCTCGGTACCGGAATGCTCCAGGTCCGCGGACTGAAGGCGCTGCTCGGCTCGGCCGTCACCGACGGGAGCGCGACCGCGGCCACCCTGTGCGCCGACACGATGAGGTCGGCGGTGACGCGGCTGGTGGAGGCGGCGCAGCGGGAGGGCACCCTGCGGCCGGACGTCGAGCCGATCGAGGTGCTGCGGCTCGCGCACGGGGTGGCCACGGCGTCGGAGCTGGCGGACGGCGAGGGCAGGGCGATCCGGCGGTACCTGGCGCTGCTGACCGAGGGACTGCGGCCGGGGACGTGAGGCGGCGGGCGCCCCGACGAGGGGGCGCCCCCGAAGCCGGACCGGAAACTACAGCGACTGTGCGCCCGGCTTCACCATGTTCCGGACCGTGCGGGCCTTCACGAAGTCACCCATCGCCGTCATCTCCCACTCGCCGGAGAACTGCTTGATCAGCTTGGCCATCAGCACGCCGGTCTGCGCTTCGGCACCGGTGAGGTCGAAGCGGACGAGCTCCTCGCCGCTCGCGGCGTCCAGCAGGCGGCAGTACGCCTTGGCGACCTCGGTGAACTTCTGGCCGGAGAAGGAGTTGACCGTGAAGACCAGGCCCGTGACCTCCTGCGGGAGGCGGCCGAGGTCGACGACGATCACCTCGTCGTCACCGCCGCCCTCGCCGGTGAGGTTGTCGCCGGAGTGCTTGATCGCGCCGCCCACGATGGACAGCTTGCCGAAGTAGCAGCTGTCGATGTGGTTGCGCTGCGGGCCGTAGGCGATGACCGAGGCGTCCAGGTCGATGTCCTTGCCGCGGAACGCCGGCTCCCAGCCGAGGCCCATCTTGACCTGGGACAGCAGTGGCCGGCCGCCCTTGACCAGGGACACGGTCTGGTTCTTCTGGAGGCTGACCCGGCCCTTGTCGAGGTTGATCTTCCCGGCGCCGGGGGCGGCGGCGGGCGGGGCCGGGGGAGCGGCCGGCGGCGGGGGCGTGGTGACGCGCGGGTCCACGGGCGGGGCCGAGGCCGCCACCGACCTCTGCATGTTCGGCGGCGCGGCGGCCGGCCGCTGCAGGTTCGGCGGCGGGGCGACCGGCTGGGCCGGAGCGGCGGGCTCCTCGACCGAGACGCCGAAGTCGGTGGCGATGCCGGCCAGGCCGTTGGCGTAGCCCTGGCCGACCGCGCGGGCCTTCCAGACGCCGTTGCGCAGGTAGACCTCGACGATGACCAGGGCGGTCTCGGTGCCGAGCTGCGGGGGCGTGAACGTGGCCAGGACGCTGTTGTCGTCACCGTTGCGGATCGTGGCCGTGGGTTCGATGCCCTGGAAGGTCTGGCCGGCCGCGTCCGGGCTGGCGGTGACCACGATCTTCTCGATGCCCGGGGGGACGGCGCTGGTGTCGACGACGATCGCGTCGGGGGCCGTACCGCCGCCGGAGCGGTAGGTCACGCCGGGGCCCGTGGGCTGGTTGTAGAAGATGAAGTCGTCGTCGGAGCGCACCTTGCCGTCGGCGGTGAGCAGCAGGCCCGATACGTCGAGCCGCACCGGAGCGGCGACGTCCACCGTCACGCGGGCGGCGGACAGAGGGATGTTCGAGCCGGGGGTCATAGCTGTCATGCCCCGTTGAACGAGCGAGGGTGTTTTGCCGTTCCCTTACCCGAGGCCAATCGGGTCGGGTGCCCGTCACCCGGGGGCCCGGCCTGGCGAAGAGGCCTGCCCCCGGGTGACGGTCCGGGCACCTACTTGAGGTACACGATGCCGTCCGTGGTGACCGCCGGGCGTCCCGAGGTGCCGACGACCACGATCTTGACGGTGTGCTTGGCGCTGCCGGCCCAGCTCTTGGTCCAGATCGCGTCGCGGTACTTCGTCGTCGCCGACTTCAGGTCGACGGTCGCCGTCTTGACGCCGTCGACGTAGACGTTCGCCTGGCCGGAGGTGGTGGCCCGCGACACCGTCCAGGCGACCGAGCGGCCGGTGAAGGTCCAGGTCAGCGAGGCGTTCTTCGAGGAGCTGGAGAGCGACTTGCCGCCCAGGTAGCTGGTGGAGGACTTGCTCGTCCACGTGCCCGACTTGACGGCCGAGGTCTCCTGGAGGATGACCGGCGTGCCGGAGACGGACGCCGTGGCCGTGTTGCCCGCCTGGTCGGAGGCGGTCATGGACCACGCGGTCGCCGCGCCGGACTTGGCCGTGTGGTTGGCGGTGGTCACCGTCGGACCGTAGGTCGCGGCGGTCGGCGCGGTCAGCCCGACCTGCTTCAGCGCGGCGCTGTCGGTGGCCTTCCAGCTCAGCTTCAGCGGAACGGCCGTGGTGTTCACCGTGCCGGCGCGCAGAGCGAGGTTCGGCTTGGTGGTGAACGAGGGGGCGGTCGTCTCCGCGACGACCGTGGCGGCCGTGGACGTGACGGTCTTGCCCGACTGGTGGGTGGCGCGCACCTGCACCTTGTGGGAGCCCACCGCCAGGGTGGCCTTCGCGGAGGTGGCACTGCCCGCGGCCGTGGCCGCGGTCTTGCCGTCGACGAGCAGTTCGTACTTCGAGATCAGCGCCGACGGCGTGGTGGCCGCCCAGCCCACGGTGACGCCGGCCTTGGTGTAGTACGTCGTGCCCGAGACACCGCCGCTGACGGACTTGACCGTCAGGCCGCTGACCGGTCCGGCGGCCCAGCCGCGGAGGGTGGGCAGCTTGGCGTAGAGCGAGTCGCCGGGGCACTGGGTGTTGTAGCCGTCACGGTGACCGTGGATGGTCGGGAAGCTCAGCTGTGCGCCCTGAGCCCAGGACTTGCGGGCGTAGTTGGTGCCGGCCGCGCCCGCGGTGAGGGTCGTGGTCGCGGTCGGGCTCACGCCGTACTGGCCGAGTTTCCAGGCGGCGATCTTGGCGACCGAGACCATGGCGGCCTGGCTCGGCGCCACGTCCGTGTAGGTGCCGAGGACCGAGATGCCGGTGGTCTCGGAGTTGAAGCCGAAGGCGTGGGCTCCCATGACGGGCCGGTCGACGCCGCCCTTGCGGCCCTCGTAGACGGTGCCGCACTTGTCGACGAGGAAGTTGTAGCCGACGTCTTTCCACTTCAGGCTGTTGACGTGGTACGCGTAGATGCCGCGGACGACGGCCGGGGCCTCGGCGCAGGTGTAGTCGTTGCTCTCGGCGGTGTGGTGGACCACCACCGCCTTGATCTTCCCGCCCGGCAGGTAGCCGGGTTCCTCGGGGCTGATCGACTCGTCCGCGCCCCAGCCGGCCCGCGAGGTGATCGCGGGGCGGGGTGCGGTGGACGGCGGGGCCGTGGGCACCGTGGCGGTCGGGCTCGCGGACGTGGATGTCGTCGCGGTCGGCGTCGGAGTGGTGCTCGTCGGGGCCGACGTCGTGGGAGCCGCCGTCGTCGGGGTCGGCGAAGCGGTGGGCTCGGTGGTCGCGGTCGCGCTCGCCGTGGTGTCCGAAGGCACGGGCTCGCTCGGGCCGGCCGTCGCCGTCGCGGTCTCGGTCGGGTCGGCCGCGAAGGCCGCCGGTTCCATCCCGCCCTTGGCGGTCCCGCCCGAGTCGATCATGTCCAGCCGCAGGCCGGCCGGGAGCCGGTCGGAGGTACGTCCGTCCGCGGTGACCCGTACTTCCACGCCGTCGGAGGGCCCCACCCACGCCGGTTCGGTCCCGCCGCGCCGGGCCGCGCTCTCGCCCTGCCCGCTGTCGCCGTCCAGCCGCAGCCACCTGGACCACTGTCCGCCGTCCGTGGCCCGGGTGCGCGCCTCGATGGTGCCCGTGACCCGGACCGAGGGGTCGGACCAGGTGATGCCGAGCATGCTGAACGGCTTGGTGTCCTGCTGCTTCAGCGCCGCCCGGGTGCCGCGCTCGGCCGTGGGCAGCGCGACCGTACGGGACTTGGTGGTGACCGGGCCCGCCTTGCCGTCGCCTGCCGCGCTGTCGGCGGACCCGCCGGGGTCTGACTGGAGGACGAGGGCGGCGGAGAGTCCGGCGACGGCCGTGGCGGCCGCACCCCAGAGGTATCGAGGTCTACCCATAGCGGTCTTGTGCCGTCCTTCGTGGAGTTGTGAGGTGAACGAGGTCGGTGGGGCAGGCCGCACCCAAAGAGAAAGGGGCGCCGGGAAACAGACTCCCGACGCCCCCGAAGGGTTGTGCGGACTCGGCCGCACAGCTGTTCCCTACGGCACCACCACGATCTTCCGGCCCACTCCCGCCGCGAACTGCTCCAGCGCCTGCGGGTACTGCTCCAGCGGGATGCGGTCGCTGATGAACACCTCCGGGTCGAGCACACCGTTCGCGAACAGTTCGGCCGCCCGCTCGAAGCTGTGCAGTACGGCCATCGACCCGGTGATGGTGATCTCCTGGTTGTAGATGCGGTACGGGTCGATCGTCACCCTGGTCGCGTAGTCGGCGACGCCGAACTGCAGGAACGTGCCGGCCTTGGCGACCCGCTCCAGTCCGTCCTGGATCGCCGCCGCGTTGCCCGTCGCGTCGACCACGACGTCCCAGCCCTGCGGCCGCTCCAACTCGTCCGCGTTCGCCGCCGACCCGGACACGCCGAGCCGTCGCGCCGTCTCCAGCCGCGCCGGGTTCACGTCCACCACGTCCACGCTCGCGGCCCCGGTGCGCTTGGCCAGCTCCAGCATCATCAGGCCCATGGTTCCGGAGCCGTAGATCAGGACGTGGGCGCCGAGGCGGGACCGGAGGACGTCGTAGCCGCGCACCGCGCACGACAGCGGCTCCACCAGCGCCGCGTCCTGCGTGCGGACGTGCTCGGGCAGCTTCACGCAGTTCGCGACCGGTGCCACGGCGTACTGGGCCGCGCCGCCCGCCGTGGTGACGCCGATCGCCGCCCACCGTTCGCAGAGGTTGTTGTGGCCCGTACGGCAGTACCGGCATTCGTAGCAGTACAGCGAGGGGTCCACCGCGACCCGGTCGCCCACCGACACCTCCGTGACCTGGGTGCCGACCCCGACCACCTCGCCCGCGAACTCGTGCCCGGGCACGATCGGCAGCTTCGGCGCGAACTCGCCCTGCAGGATGTGCAGATCGGTCCCGCACAGTCCGCACGCGGCGACCTCGACGACGACCTCGCGCGGTCCGGGCGTCGGGTCCGGGACCTCGGTGACGACGGCACGGCCCACGGACTCGATGACGGCGGCCTTCATTTGACGGCTCCCAAGGACAGGCCCTGGACCAGCTTGTCCTGGGCGGCGAACCCCGCGGCGAGCACCGGCAGGGAGATCACGAGCGACGCGGCGCACACCTTCGCCAGGAACAGGCCCTGGCTGGTGATGAAGCCGGTCAGGAAGACGGGGGCGGTCTCGGCGACCACGCCGGTCAGCACGCGGGCGAACAGCAGCTCGTTCCAGCTGAAGATGAAGCAGATCAGGGCCGTCGCCGCGATGCCGGGGAGTGCGATCGGGGCCACCACGCGCGCGAGGATCGTCGGCAGGCGGGCCCCGTCCACCCGTGCCGCCTCGATGATCGCCACCGGGACCTCGGCCAGGAAGGACTGCATCATCCAGACCGCGATCGGCAGGTTCATGGAGGTGTAGAGGATGACGAGCAGCCAGATGTTGTCGAGCATCCCGGTGTTCTTGGCGAAGAGGTAGATCGGCAGCAGACCCGCCACCACCGGCAGCATCTTCGTCGACAGGAAGAAGAACAGGACGTCCGTCCACTTCTTCACCGGGCGGATCGACAGCGCGTACGCCGCCGGGAGGGCCAGCAGCAGCACGAACAGGGTCGACGCGACCGACGCCACCGCCGAGTTGACCAGCGCCGGCCACGGGCTCGCGCCGCCGCCCGTGCCGAAGAACTCGCGGTAGCCGTCCAGGGTCAGGGCGGCGGTGAAGGACGGCGGGTTGGTGGCCGCGTCCTGCTCGGAGTGGAAGGAGGTCAGCGCCATCCACGCGACGGGCAGGAAGAAGACGATGCCGGCCAGCCAGGCCACCAGACCCAGGCCGGCACCCTTGCGGCGGACTCGTACGGTCGTGGTCGTGGCACTCATGCGCGCCCCACCTCCTCGCGGAACAGCGACGACACCACGCGCAGCGCGAAGGTCGCGATGATGATCGAGCCGATGACCACCAGGACGCCGGCGGCCGAGGCGAGGCCGTTCTCGTGGGCCTGGTAGAAGCTCTGGTAGACGGTGTAGGGGAGGTTGGCGGTGCCCAGGCCGCCGGACGTGATCGTGAAGACCGCGTCGAAGTTCTGGACGATGTAGATCGAGCCGAGCAGCGCGCCCAGTTCGAGGTAGCGGCGCAGGTGCGGGAGCGTCAGGTGGCGGAAGATCTGCCAGTCGCTGGCGCCGTCCACCCGCGCGGCTTCCATCTGCTGCTGGTCGCGGCTCTGCAGGCCCGCCAGCAGGATCAGCATCATGAACGGGGTCCACTGCCAGACCAGGGAGGCCTCGACCGCGAGCAGCGGGGTGCCCGAGATCCAGTCGGGCTGTGGGCCGCCCACATAGTGCAGCAACCCGTTGAACAGGCCGTACTCGGGGTTGTAGAGCACATGTTTCCAGAGCAGGGCCGCCGCCACCGGCACCACCAGGAAGGGGGCGATCAGCAGGGTGCGGACCACGCCCCGGCCCCGGAACCTCCGGTCCAGGAGCAGGGCCAGGAGCAGGCCCAGGACCAGGCTGGCCAGCACCACCGCGACCGTCAGCAGGACCGTGGTCCACACCGACCGGCGCAGGTCGGCGTCGCTCAGCACCTGCTGGTAGTTGTCGAAGCCGGTGAACTCCCGGGCGTCGGGATAGAGGGAGTTCCAGTCGAAGAAGGAGATCACCACCGTGGCCACGAACGGGAGTTGGGTCACGGCGATCATGAAGATCAGGGCCGGGAGCAGGGGGGCCCGGGTGGCCCAGGCGCGCAGGCGGCCGGAGGGCTGCCGCACGGTGGGCAGGGCAGTGGTGGCTGTCGGAGCCGTGGTCGTCGCGGTCATCGTCCCTCGTACTCCTCGGAGATCCGCTCGGCGAGCTGCTGGGACTTCTTCAGGGCCGACTCGACGGACTGGCGTCCGGCGATGGCCGCGCTGATCTCCTGGGAGACCTTGATGCCGAGGTCGGTGAACTCGGGGATGCCGACGAACTGGATGCCGGGCGCGGGGCGTGGCTGCACCCCGGGGTCGCCCGGCCGGGCGCCCTCGATGGCCTCCTTGGTCATCTCCTGGAAGGCGGCGGCCTCCTTGACGTAGGCCGGGTTCGTGTACGTCGAGGCGCGCTTGCCGGCGGGCACGTTGGACCAGCCGATCTCGTCGCCGACCAGCTGCTCGTACTCCTTGCCGGACGCCCAGGAGACGAACTTCCAGGCCTTGTCGGGGTTGCGGGACGCGTCCTGGATGCCCCAGGCCCAGGTGTAGAGCCAGCCGGCGGACTCGGTCTCCTCGACGGGTGCGGGGGCGTAGCCGAGCTTGCCCTTGACCGGGGAGTTCGACGCCTCCAGGGAACCGGCCGCGGAGGTGGCGTCGTACCACATGGCGACCTTGCCCTGGGTCATGTTGTTCAGGCACTCGGCGAAGCCGGACTGGGCGGCGCCGGACTCGCCGTGCTCGCGGACCAGGCCGACATAGAATTTCACCGCCTTCTCGAACTCGGGGGAGTCCAGCCGCGCCTTCCAGTCCTTGTCGAACCAGGTGCCGCCGAAGGTGTTCACGACGGTCGTCAGGGGTGCCATCACCTCACCCCAGCCGGGCAGTCCGCGCAGGCAGATGCCGTTCATGCCGGGCTCGGCCCCGTCCACCTTCGCCGCGAGGTCGGCGACCTGGGTCCAGGTGGGGTGCGCGGGCATCGTCAGGCCCTCCTTCTCGAGGATGTCCTTGCGGTACATCAGGAAGGACGACTCGCCGTAGAAGGGCTGGCCGTAGAGCTTGCCGTCGTCGCCGGTCAGGGACTGGCGCATCGGCTTGAGCACGTCCTGCTCGTCGTACGCCGGGTCCTTGGCGACGTAGGAGTTCATCTCGCGCAGCCAGCCGTTGCGGGCGTAGATCGGGATCTCGTAGTTGGACAGGGTGGCGACGTCGTACTGGCCGGCCTGGTTCGCGAAGTCCTGGCTGATCTTGTCGCGGACGTCGTTCTCGGGGAGGACGGTGAAGTTGACCTTGATGCCGGTTTCCTTGGTGAAGTGCGCGGCGGTGAGTTTCTGCAGCTCCACCATCTGCGGGTTGTTGACCATCAGGACATTGATGGAGTTGCCTCCGGAACCGGACCCGCCTGCCCCGACCCAACAGCCGGAGAGCAGCGGGGCGAGCAGCGTCCCTGCGGCGGCCGTGGCGAGCGTGGCTCGCGTGGGCCGTCGTCGGCTCTGGGTTCGCATGGATCGCTCCTGGACGTATCGGGAGATAAAGGGCGCGCCTGGGTGTGGAAGCGCCCGGGAAATGAGGTGAGTCGGCTTTTCAGACGCGGATGACCTGTGGTCCCAGCAGCGAGTAGCGATGGGCCTCGGCCGTCGGCAGCAGCGTGCTCGTCACGATCGTCTCCAGTACGCCGATCTCGGCGAACCGGCAGAAGCTGACCGCCCCGAACTTGCTGTGTACGCCCGCGAACACCGTGCGGCGCGCCGCACGGATCGCCTGCGCCTTGACCTCGCTGACCGCGGGGTCGGGTGTGGTCAGGCCGTGCTCGCGGGAGATGCCGTTGGCGCCGATGTAGGCGAGGTCGACGACGAATCCGGCCAGCATCTTCGTCGTCCAGTGGTCCACGGTGGCGAGGGTGCCGGAACGGACCCGGCCGCCCAGCAGCAGGACCGAGATCCCGTCGGATTCGGCCAGTGCGCCCGCGACCGGCAGGGACGCGGTGACCACGGTCAGCGGGCGGTCCCTGGGCAGTGCCTCGGCGATGAGCTGCGGGGTGAAGCCCTCGTCGACGAAGACCGTCTCGGCGTCCCCGAGCAACTCGGCCGCGGCGGCCGCGATCCGGCGCTTCTCGGGAACGTGGCTGGTGGCGCGGAACGCGAGCGTCGTCTCGAAACCGGCGCTCTCCACGGGATAGGCGCCGCCGTGGGTGCGGCGGACCAGACCGTGGTCCTCCAGGGCGCGCAGATCCCGTCGTACGGTCTCCTTGGCCACGCCCAGCTCGGCGGCGAGCGCGGTGACGTCGACCGAGCCGGTGGCGCGCGCGGCCCGCACGATCTCCCGCTGACGCTCTTCTGCCGTCCTGATGTTCATGGCCGACACCTGCCTCCGTGCTGCCGCCTTGCCCGTTCGGGCCCCTGTTCGGCCCATGGGGGAAGTTCTACAGCCGGTGCGCGGCACTGACCAGGTCTGTTGCGGGCCCGATACTGCCCGGGTGTGCCCGTTCGCCGCGGGGCGCGCCCGCCTCGGACCTGCGCGGCCGGGCGTCGGCGCGTGAGATCGGGCAGCACGGGTGCCCGAACGCGGCGGCGGGCGGGCCCGTTCGGTGCCCGCCCGCCGCCGTGTGCTGCCTGCAAGTACTAGTACGGCCAGATCGGCGGATCGCTCACGAAGTGGCCGCCCAGGTAGGCGTGCGCCACGTTCTCCGGGTCCAGCTCGCCCTGCTCGGCGATCAGCTTCTCGGCGTACGGCTCGGAGTCGTCCTGCGGTTCGTAGCCGAGGCTCCGGGCCGTGGTCAGGTCCCACCACAGCCGCGTGTTGGCGGAGGAGCCGTAGACGACGGTGTGCCCGACGCCCTCGGCGGTCAGGGCCGCGTGGAAGAGGCGGGCACCGTCGGCGGGGCTCATCCACACCGAGAGCATGCGCACGCTGGTCGGCTCGGGGAAGCAGGAGCCGATGCGCACGGAGACGGTCTCGATGCCGTGCTTGTCCCAGTAGAACTGCGCGAGGTCCTCGCCGAAGGCCTTGGACAGGCCGTAGAAGGTGTCCGGGCGGTGCGGGGTGTCGATGGGGATGAGGGCGTCCGGATCGACAGGAGTGGCGCCCTGGGGGCGGGGGGTGAAGCCGACCGCGTGGTTGGAGGAGGCGAAGACGATCCGCCGGATGCCCTCCTCGCGGGCGGCCTCGTACAGGTTGTACGTGCCCACGATGTTCGCGTCGAGGATCTTCTCGAAGGGGGCTTCCAGGGAGATCCCCGCGAGGTGGATGATCGCGTCGACGCCCCGCACGGCCTCGCGCACCGCGTCCTTGTCGGCGAGGTCCGCGGCGATCGCGTCCGGCTCGCCGTCGATGGGGCGCAGGTCGAGCAGGCGCAGCTCATAGCCGAAGGCCGGGAGCAGGTTCTGCATCAGAGAGCCGAGTCCACCGGCTGCGCCGGTGAGCAGAACGGTGCGGGGAGCGGGCATCCTCGGTTCTCCTTGGGTCCGCCGCCTGTGACAGGTAGGCGCATGTGTGGACAGCATTCACATTCGTGGACACGCTAGGGATCCGTGACGCGTCTCGTCAAGTATGGCGGGGAGCTGGGAAATCCGCTTCTGTGACGCGGGTTTGCGCGCTTGACCGGCAACGAAGGGGCTCTTTAGGGTGGGAGCGTTCATAAATATAGATGTGAATCATAAACGTGAGCGCCTGTTCTAGGGAGAGCCCGTGACGTCCGTCCCCCTCGCCGCCCGGCTCGGCATTCCCAGCGGGCCCCTGTTCTTCCCGGTCACCGCCTACGGCCCCGACGGCTCCCTCGACCTCGACGTCTACCGCGCGCATGTGCGGCAAGGGGTGGAGGCCGGGGCCGCCGCCGTCTTCGCGTGCTGCGGCACCGGGGAGTTCCACGCGCTGCTGCCCGAGGAGTTCGAGGCGTGCGTGCGGGCGGCGGTGCAGGAGACGGCGGGCCGGGTGCCGGTCGTCGCGGGCGCCGGATACGGCACCGCGCTCGCCGCACGGTACGCACGGCTCGCCGAGGCGGCCGGGGCCGACGGCCTGCTCGCCATGCCGCCGTACCTGGTGGTCGCCGGGCAGGAGGGACTGCTGCGGCACTACCGGGAGGTGGCCGCCGCGACCGCGCTGCCGGTGATCGTCTACCAGCGCGACAACGCCGTGTTCACCCCCGAGACCGTCGTCGAGCTGGCCCGCACGGACGGGATCATCGGCTTCAAGGACGGGCTCGGCGACCTGGACCTGATGCAGCGGATCGTCAGCGCCGTACGCACCGAGGTCCCCGGCGACTTCCTCTACTTCAACGGACTGCCCACAGCCGAGCAGACCCAGCTCGCCTACCGCGGCCTCGGCATCACCCTCTACTCCTCCGCCGTCTTCTGCTTCGCGCCCGAGATCGCCCTCGCCTTCCACGAGGCCCACCGCACCGGCGACGACACCACCGCCCACCGCCTCCTCGACGGCTTCTACAAGCCCTTCGTCGAACTGCGCGCCCAGGGCCGCGGCTACGCCGTCGCCCTCGTCAAGGCCGGCGTACGGCTGCGCGGGCTCGACGTGGGGGAGGTGCGGCCCCCGCTGCACGAACCGAGCGAGGATCATGTCAAGCAGCTCGCTCAGGTGATCGAGCGCGGGTACGCGATCCTGGAGGAGAACAAGTGAAGGTGTCGACGTTCGTCTACCCCTGGGATGTCAACGGCGATCCGGAGGCCCCGGGACGCATCGCCGCGCTCGGCGTCCATCAGGTGACCCTCGCGGCCGCCTACCACTCCACCCGCGCGCTGACCCCCCGCCACCCGCGCCACCGCATCGTCACCGCCGAGCACGCGGCCGTCCTCTATCCCACGGACGACCGTTGGCGGGGGCGGGAGCTGCGCCCGTACGCCGCCGGGGACTGGGCTCCCGGTGACGCGTTCGGCGAGGCCGCCGGTGCGCTCGCGGCGGCCGGTCTGGAGGTGCACACCTGGGTGGTCCTCGCGCACAACTCCCGCCTGGGCGCCGAACACCCCGACACCTCGGTGGTCAACGCCTACGGCGACCGCTACCCGTGGGCCCCCTGCATCGCACAGCCCGCCACGCGCGCGTACCTCGTCGACCTCGCCGCCGAGGCAGCCGTACGCCCCGGCGCGGCCGGCACCGAGCTGGAGTCCCTCGGCTGGTACGGCCTCCAGCACCTGCACGCCCACGACAAGACCGCCGGGGTCGGCCTCGGGGACGCCGGCCTGTACCTGATGGCGCTGTGCTTCTGCCCGGCCTGCCGGGAGGGGTACGGCCGGCAGGGCCAGGACGCCGACGAGCTGGCCGCCGCCGTACGGGCCGCGCTGGAGCCGGTGTGGCAGGGCGCGCCCGACGACGGCGACTGGGCCGGAGTCGAGAAGCTCCTCGGGGAGGAGAAGGCGGCCGCCACGCGCGCGTGGCGCGACGAGAGTGCCCGCACGCTCCAGGAGGCCGCCGTCGCCGCGGTCCGCGCGGCCGCTCCCGAGGGCTTCCAGGTGCTGCTGCACGCCGACCCCGTGACCCACCACGTCGGAGCCAACCCGGGCGTCGACCCCGCGCACATCCTGTCCGTCGCGGACGGCGTGGTCGTCCCGTGCGCGGGCGGCCCCGGCCTGCTCAAGCCCTTCGCGGAACAGGGGCGTGAGGACGCCGTCATCGCCGCCAACCTCGGCGTGGTCTCGGGCATGGGCGGCAGCCCGGGCACGGTGAAGGAGGACGCCGTGCGGGCCAAGGAGCTGGGAGCGACCGAACTGCGGCTGTACCACGCCGGGTTGGCGTCGGACGACGACCTGGCGGCGGTCCGCGAGGGGCTCAGCGAGCTCTGAGCCAGGGCCACCAGCTGCACCGAGGCCCAGGACGACCAGCGGCAGCCGGTGATCGACCGGTTCGACGAGCACCGCTCCCGCGGTCGGCCCGGTCACCCGGCCCGAGCACTTCGGCCCGAACACCACGGTTCCGGCCGTGGCACCACCAGGCCCGGCAGTGGCGCGTCTCGCGCTGTACAGCGGTGAGCGCGGCGATCGGCTCCACGACACCCCCACGCCGATCGCCCCACCGCACCCGACGACCACCGCCTCGTACGGGTGTGCGCCGGGGCGCCGCAGGGCCGGGCCGGAGGCGGGTGTGATGGCGACCGACCCGGCACCCCGGACGGCGCCGAGGACGCCGGCGCCCCGCGGGGGAGTGGCCGACGACCTCGATCACGGCGGGGGGCCCTCAGAGGGCGGGCCCTTCGGGGGTCTGCCCCCGTCAGCCGGATCAGGCGGCCGAACCGGGCTCGCTCTCGCGGCCCGCACGCACGCGTACAGCAGGGCCCCGCCCGCGAAGGTCACCGCGCCCAGGAGAGCGACGGCCGGACCGCCGTACGCCAGGTGCCCGGCCGAGCCTGTCCGTACGGTGGATGTCGAGGCCGGCGTGCGATGAGTTTTCGGGGTGAGGACGGTCCCCCCTTCGAGAAGAGTCCGCATCCCGGAGGAGCACGCACATGACCGACCCGACGACCTTCGATCTCGGGCCGCAGACCCGGATCATCGCGCGCCTCGCGGAGGGCGTGAGCGACGAGCAGCTCACGGCCCCGACACCCTGCCCGGAGTTGGCGCTGCGCAACCTGCTGGGGCACCTGACCGGCCTGTCCGTCGCCTTCCGCGACGCCGGCCGCAAGGACCTGGGCGTCACGACCGACACCAGCCCGGACACGGCCGTACCCGACGTCGCCTCCGGCTGGCGCGAGGAACTGCCGAAGATCCTCGACGAGCTCGCCGACGCCTGGCGCGACCCGGCCGCATGGACCGGCATGACCCGCGCGGGCGGCGTGGACCTGCCGGGCGCGGTCGCCGCCGCCGTCGCGGTCGACGAACTGGTCATCCACGGCTGGGACCTGGCCCGTGCCACCGGGCAGCCGTACGCCCCGGACCCCACCGCGCTGCGGGCGTCGTACGACTTCCTCCTCGCCTCCGCCGACGACCCCGGCCGCGGCGAGATCTTCGGCCCGATCGTCCCGGTCGCCGCGGAGGCCCCCCTGCTCGACCGGGCGGTGGGGCTGAGCGGACGCGACCCGGGGTGGACGCCGTAGCCGTAGTGGGCGGGCGTGCGGCCCGGGGCGGCGAACCACGCTCCCCACATACCCCTCGCGCTCACCCTCACCGTCCTCGGCACCGCCTCCCCGCACCCCCGGCCGGACCGGCCCTGCTCCGGCTGTCTGGTGCGCGGCGGCGGTGCCGAGGTGTGGGTGGACGCCGGGCCCGGGACCTTCGCGGAGTTGCAGCGGCACACCGATCCCGCACGGCTCAGCGCCATCTGGATCTCCCATCTGCACGCCGATCTCCCCAGTCTCGGCTTCGCTCGACCGGGCGGTGCCCCCATCGCCGATCTGCTCTCCGCCGTCTACGGGTTCGCCTACGGCGGGCTCACCCCGGCCGCCCCCATCCCCGTCCACGCCCCGGCCGGCTGCGCCCAGCGCCTGGCCGGGTTCTTCGGGCGGCCGGACGCCGGGTTCCCGAGCGGCATCCTCGACTTCCGGACCCCGTACGACGGCCACACCGCCCGGCACGGCGAACTGGTCCTCACCGCGCACGCCGTCACGCACGACATCGAGGTCTATGGCCTGCGCGTGTCGCAACCGGCGGACGCACCCTCGCGTACTCCGGTGACAGCGGGCCCTGCGCCGCGCTCACCGAACTCGCCCTGAGCGCCGACCCGTTCCTCTGCGAGGCCGGCATCGACGCGCATCGCGACAGCGAACAGGTGCATCTGACCCCCGAGGACGTCGGCGACACCGCCCGCGCGGCCGGCGTGGGGCAGCTGCTCGTGACGCATGCCGGGCCCACGCTCACCCCCGAGGCGGTGACCGCCCGCGCCGCCTCGGTCTTCGGCGGGCCGACCGCCGCCGCCCGGGTCGGGGAGACCCGCTCGGTCTGAGGCCGTCTTTGCCGCAACCTGACCTTCCTTTGTCAGAAGCATTGACGAAACAAGCGCTCTCTCCCTACCTTCAACGCGTCGTACTTCGTACGTCATATATGAGACGCGATACGTGAGATCCGATACGCGATATCCGAGAGGCGCGCATGACCTCTGTGCCCACGCCGATCCCCTCCCGCACGCAGTACGTGCTGGAAGGGATCAAACACCGCATCCTCACCGGGCAGCTGACCCCGGGGCAGGCTCTGGTCGAGACCGAGCTCGCCGCACAGTTCGGGGTGTCCAAGACCCCGGTGCGCGAGGCCCTCAAGACCCTGGCCGGCACCGGGCTCGTCGTGATGAACCAGTACAAGGGCGTCACGGTGCGCATGGTGGACGCGGACATGGCGCGCGAGGTCTACGACGTCCGGCTGCTCCTGGAGCCCGAGGCGCTGAAGCGTGCCGTGCAGCGTGGGGCGTCCCTCGACGCCGCCCGCTCCGCGCTGACCAGGGCCGACGAGGCCACCGACACCGCCGAACGCTCCCTGGCCAACCGCGAGTTCCACCGCGCCCTCTACCTGCCCTGCGGCAACCCGCTGCTCGGCCGGATGCTCGACGAGGTGCGCGACCAGGCGGCCCTCGTCTCCGCCGTCGCCTGGGCGGCCTCGCCGTCCTGGGAGCGGGAGGCCGGCGAGCACCGGGAGATCCTGCGGCTCGCCCTCGCCGGTGACGCCGACGGAGCCGCCCGCGCCCTTCACGCGCACATCGGGTCGTTCGTGCAGCGGGCCTTTCCGCATGCGGAGTCCGAGGCCCAGGGAGAGGACGGTCAGGCATGACAACGACGTTCGAGACCCAGCGGACGGCCCTGGCCGACGTGGTGGCGATCCCGGTGACCCCGTTCGCCGAGGACGGCAGCATCGACCAGGACACCCACCGGGCCCTGCTGCGTCGTCTGCTCGACGGAGGAGTCAGGACCCTCACCCCCAACGGCAACACCGGGGAGTTCTACGCCCTCACCCCCCGGGAGCGGCAGCTCGTCACCGAGTGGACCATCGACGAGGCCGGCGACCGCGGCGTGATCCTCGTCGGGGTCGGACACGACGTGCCGACCGCCATCGCCTCCGCCCGGCACGCCCGTGAGCACGGCGCCCAGATGGTCATGGTCCACCAGCCCGTCCACCCCTACGTCTCGCAGAGCGGCTGGGTCGACTACCACCGCGCGATCGCCGAGGCGGTGCCCGAGCTGGGCGTCGTCCCGTACATCCGCAACGCCCAGCTGCACGGCGTCCGCCTCGCCGAACTCGCCGACGCCTGCCCGAACGTCATCGGCGTGAAGTACGCCGTCCCGGACGCGGCCAGATTCGCGGCGTTCGCCCGCGACGCCGGCCTCGACCGTTTCGTGTGGGTCGCCGGCCTCGCCGAGCCGTACGCCCCCTCCTACTTCTCCGCGGGCGCCACCGGCTTCACCTCCGGACTGGTGAACGTGGCCCCGTCCGTCTCGCTGAACATGCTCGAAGCGCTGCGGTCCGGCGACTTCCCGGGCGCGATGAAGGTCTGGGAGCAGATCCGCCGTTTCGAGGAGCTGCGCGCCGCGAACGGCTCCGCCAACAACGTCACCGTCGTCAAGGAAGCGCTCGCCTCCCTCGGTCTGTGCCGCCGCGAGGTCCGGCCGCCGAGCAGGCACCTGCCCGAGGACGAGCGGGCGGAAGTCGCCGCGATAGCCGCCGGGTGGTCGATGTGAACGGGCCGGTCAGAAAGCGCCCCGAGGACCTCAGAAGCCACCAGTGGTACGGCACCGACGGCCTGCGCTCCTTCAGCCACCGTGCCCGCACCCGCCAGCTCGGCTACCTGCCCGAGGAACACCTGGGCAAGCCGGTCATCGCGATCCTCAACACCTGGTCCGACATCAACCCCTGCCACGTCCATCTGCGGGACCGCGCGCAGGCCGTGAAGCGGGGGGTGTGGCAGGCCGGAGGTTTCCCGCTCGAGTTCCCGGTCTCCACGCTCAGCGAGACCTTCCAGAAGCCGACCCCGATGCTCTACCGCAACATGCTGGCGATGGAGACCGAGGAGCTGCTGCGGTCCTACCCGGTCGACGGGGCCGTGCTCATGGGCGGCTGCGACAAGTCCACGCCCGCGCTCCTCATGGGCGCCGCGACCGTCGACCTGCCCGCCGTCTTCGTGCCCGCCGGGCCCATGCTGCCGGGCCACTGGCGCAACGAGATCCTCGGCTCCGGCACCGACATGTGGAAGTACTGGGACGACAAGCGGGCCGGCCTCATCGGCGACTGCGAGATGACCGAACTGGAGTCCGGGCTCGCCCGCTCTCCCGGTCACTGCATGACGATGGGGACGGCGTCCACGCTGACCGCCGCCGCCGAGGCCCTCGGCGTCACGGTCCCGGGCGCCTCCAGCATCCCGGCCGTCGACTCCGGACACGACCGGATGGCCGCCGCCGCGGGCCTCAGGATCGTCGAACTGGTCCACAAGGACCGCAGGCTGAGCGAGATCCTCACCCGTGACGCCTTCGAGGACGCGGTCACCACCGTGCTCGGCCTCGGCGGCTCCACCAACGCGGTGATCCACCTGATCGCCATGGCGGGCCGGGCCGGAGTCAGGCTCACCCTGGACGACTTCGACCGCATCGCCCGCACGGTCCCGGTGCTCGCCAACGTACGGCCCGGCGGACAGACCTACCTGATGGAGGACTTCCACTTCGCCGGCGGTCTGCCCGGTTTCCTCTCCCGGATCCCGGACCTGCTCCACCTGGAGCGGCCGACCGTCTCGTACGACACCCTGCGCGAGCAGATCTCCGGCGCGCAGGTGCACAACGACGACGTCATCCGGCTCCGGGACAACCCGGTCGCAAGCGAGGGCGGGGTCGCCGTCCTGCGCGGCAACCTCTGCCCGGACGGCGCGGTCATCAAGCACATCTCCGCCGAGCCGCACCTGCTCAAGCACACCGGTCCCGCGGTCGTCTTCGACGACTACCGGACCATGCAGCGGACCATCAACGACCCGTCGCTGAACATCACCGCCGAGAGCGTGCTGGTGCTGCGCAACGCCGGGCCCAAGGGCGGACCGGGCATGCCCGAGTACGGCATGCTGCCCATCCCCGACCACCTGCTCAAGCAGGGGGTGCGGGACATGGTCCGGATCTCCGACGCCCGGATGAGCGGCACGAGTTACGGCACGTGCGTCCTGCACGTGGCACCCGAGTCGTACATCGGCGGACCGCTGGCCCTCGTCCGGACCGGCGACAGCATCACCCTCGACGTCGACGCCCGCGCACTCCATCTGGACGTGGACGACGAGGAGCTGGAGCGCCGCCGGGCCGAGTGGACACCGCCGCCGGTGCGCTACGAGCGCGGCTACGGCGCGCTCTACAACGAACAGATCACCCAGGCCGACACAGGCTGCGACTTCGAGTTCCTGGCCCGCCCCGGCACGGTGCAGGACCCGTACGCGGGCTGAACCGCCCTGTCCCTCACCAGGACAAGAACCAGGCGCGCCCTGGGAGAAAGCGCTTCACCCGAACGCGAGACACCCGCACCACAACGCACGACGTACCAGAAACGGAGAACAGTCATGGCCCAAGCCGCAGCCGTGGCGAAACCGCCGGGGCCACCCCGGCGACGCCGTGCCTCCGCCACGCCGCGCAGGCTCCCTTACCTGCTGATCGCGCCGGCGGCCCTGCTCATGCTGGGCTTCATCGCCTACCCGGTCATCAGCGTCTTCTACTACAGCCTGCAGAACTACAACCCCACCAAACCGTGGCGGAACGGCTATGCGGGCTTCGACAACTTCGTCCACGCCTTCACCGACGACCCCATCTTCTGGGACACGCTGACCTTCAGCGCCAAGTGGGTCTTCGTCGAGGTCGGACTCCAGCTGATGTTCGGTCTGGCGCTGGCCCTCATCGTCAACCAGACCTTCGTGGGCCGCTCGCTCGGACGCGCCATGGTCTTCTCCCCGTGGGCCGTCTCCGGCGTGCTCACCTCCGCGATCTGGGTGCTGCTCTACAACTCCCAGACGGGCATCACCCGTTACCTCGCGGACATGGGCATCGGCAGCTACGGCACCAGCTGGCTGTCGGACACCTCGACCGTGTTCTCGGCGGCGGTCGTCGCCGACCTGTGGCGCGGTGTCCCCTTCTTCGCGATCCTCATCCTCGCCGACCTGCAGTCCGTCTCGAAGGACCTGTACGAGGCCGCCGAGGTCGACGGGGCGAGCCGGATCAAGCAGTTCTGGCACATCACGCTGCCGCACCTGAAGGACGCGATCATCCTGTCCACGCTGCTGCGCGCGGTGTGGGAGTTCAACAACGTCGACCTCCTCTACACCCTCACGGGCGGCGGACCGGCCGGCGAGACGACGACACTCCCGCTCTACATCGCCAACACCAGCGTCGACGCCCACAACTTCGGCTACGCGTCCGCCCTGACCACGGTGGCGTTCGTGATCCTGCTCTTCTGCTCGATGGTCTATCTGCGCCTGAGCAAGTTCGGAGGTGGGGACAAGTGAGCACCAAGGAGGCCACCGCGGTGGCACCGGCCCCCCGGCGCACGGTTCCCGAACCGCAGCGCCCGGTCAAGAAGCGTCCCGCCTGGGACGAGGCCCCTCGCTGGCAGATCTACCTGCCACTGTCGATCTACCTCGTCTTCACGCTGATCCCCTTCTACTGGATCCTGCTCTTCGCACTGCGCCCGGCGGGCTCGACCTCGCTCGTGCCCTGGCCGGTCACCTTCGAGCACTTCGAGAAGGTGTGGACGGAGCGCGCCTTCGCCACCTACTTCGAGAACAGCCTGCTCGTCGGTCTCGCCACCCTGGTGATGACGACCCTCGTCGCGCTGGCCGGCGGTTACGCACTCGCCCGGTTCGACTTCAAGATCAAGCAGGCCTTCATGCTGGCCCTGCTGTGCTCCCAGTTCGTACCGGGCGCGCTGCTCCTGGTCCCGCTGTTCGAGATCTTCGCCGAGCTCCAGATGATCAACTCGCTGGGCAGTGTCATCATCGCGGAGACGGTCTTCCAGCTGCCGCTGTCGATCATCCTGATCAGCAACTTCATCAAGAACGTGCCGTACTCGCTGGAAGAGGCGGCCTGGGTCGACGGCTGCAACCGGTTCACCGCGTTCCGGATCGTCGTCCTGCCGCTGCTGCGGCCCGGTCTGATCGCCGTCGGCTCCTTCGCCTTCGTGCACTCCTGGAACCACTTCCTGTTCGCCCTGATGTTCCTGAACAACCAGAGCAAGCAGACCATCCCGGTCGGACTCAACACCCTGATGAGCGCGGACAGCGTCGACCTCGGCGCGCTCGCCGCGGGCGGCATCATCGCGGCCGTACCCGTCGTGCTCGTGTTCGCCTTCATCCAGAAGTGGCTGATCACGGGCTTCAGCGCGGGGGCGGTGAAGGGATGAGGAAGCGTCACCTCGCGGTCGCCCTAGGCCTGTTGGGGATGCTCTGCGTCCCCGCCCACGCCGAGGCCCGTGACATCAGCCGCGAGACCCTGGCCCCGAACGACGGCTGGGCGGCCGCCGACGGCGGCACCACCGGGGGCGCGGCGGCCGACGACGCCCACGTGTACACGGTCACCGACCGCGCCGGACTGGTCCGCGCCCTCGACGGCGGCAGCGCCACCCCGAAGATCATCAAGATCGCCGGGACCATCGACGCCAACACCGACGACGACGGCGACCGCCTGGACTGCGCCGACTACACCACCGGCGGCTACAGCACGAAGAAGTACCTGGCGGCCTACGACCCCCGCACCTGGGGTTCGGCCAAGCCCGCCGGCCCGCAGGAGGAGGCCCGCCAGGCCTCGGCGGCCCGGCAGGCCGAGCGGGTCGTGCTGCCGGTCGGCTCCAACACCACGATCGTCGGCCTCGGCTCCAAGGCCGTCCTCAAGGGCGGCAGCCTCGAGGTGAACAACGCGGACAACGTGATCATCCGCAATCTCGAACTCCGCGACGCCTACGACTGCTTCCCCGTCTGGCAGCCCAACAACGGCGGCCTCGGGGACTGGAAGACGGCGTACGACACCCTCTGGCTGCGCGGTGCCACGCACGTCTGGATCGACCACGTCACGGCCTCCGACAAGGGCCACCCGGACGAGAAGGAACCCACCTACTTCGCCCGCAACTACCTCCGCCACGACGGCCTGCTCGACATCACAGGCGGCTCCGACCTGATCACCGTCTCCTGGAGCCGCTTCGCCGACCACGACAAGGCGATGCTCATCGGCAACAGCGACTCGGCCACCGGCGACCGCGGCAAGCTCCGGGTGACCCTGCACCACAACGAGTTCGAGTCCGTCGTCCAGCGCGCCCCGCGGGTCCGCTTCGGGCAGGTGCACCTCTACAACAACCGGTACGTCGTCCCGGAAGACGCCCACGACCACCGCTACTCCATCGGAGTGTCCACCGAATCGGCGATCCACGCCGAGAACAACGCCTTCCACACCCCCGGTCACGTGGAGGCCGCAGACCTGGTCAAGAGCTGGAACGGCACCGCCCTGCACCAGAGCGGCACCCTCTTCAACGGCTACCCGATCGACCTGCTCACCATCCACAACGCCTACAACTCGGCGAGCGAGCGCGACCTGACGGCCGACGTCGGCTGGACACCTACCCTGCACACAAAGATCGACAGCGCCGAGGCGGCCGACCGAGAGGTGGCACGCGGCGCGGGCGCAGGGAGGACCCCATGACCGTAGACATCGTCCTGGCGGGCGCGCGTGGCCACGGCCACTGGCACCTGGACAACATCCGCAGGCTCCAGGACAAGGGGATCGTCCGGCTCGCCGGCATCTGCGAGCTGACCCCGCTGACCGCGGACGAACTGCCCGAGGGCCTCGGCACGCCCGAGCAGTCCGCGGACTTCGGGGCCCTCCTCGACTCCACCGGCGCCCGGATCGCGGTGATCTGCACGCCCATCCACACCCACACGGACCTGGCGCTGACGGCCGCGCGCAGGGGCGTGCACCTCCTGCTGGAGAAGCCGCCCGCCCCCTCGTACGCCGAGTTCCGCCGCATGGCGGACGGGGTCGCCGAGGCCGGGGTGGTCTGCCAGATCGGCTTCCAGTCGCTCGGCTCGCACGCCGTGCCCGCGGTCCGTGAGCTGATCGGCGAGGGTGCCATCGGCGACCTGGTCGGCGTCGGCGGGGCCGGCGCCTGGGCGCGCCCCGAGGCCTACTACCGGCGGGCGCCCTGGGCCGGCAAGCGGCGGCTGAACGGCGTCGACGTGATCGACGGGGCGCTGACCAACCCCCTCGCGCACGCCGTCGCCACCGCCCTCGCCCTGGCCGGTGCCCCGCGCGCCGAGGACGTCGCCGGGATCGAGACGGAGCTGCTGCGCGCCAACGACATCGAGTCCGACGACACCTCCTGCGTCCGCGTCACCACCACGCGCGGCCTGCCGGTCACCGTCGCCGCGACCCTGTGCGCGGAGGACCCCGACGAGCCGTACGTCGTCGCGCACGGCAGCCGCGGCCGGATCACCCTCTGGTACAAGCAGGACCGCGTGCTGCTCCAGCGCGCCGACCACGGCCCCGAGGAGTACGACTACGGCCGCACCGACCTGCTGGAGAACCTCGTCGAGCACCTCACCGACGGCACGGAACTGCTGGTCACGCCGGACGTGACGGGCTCCTTCATGAAGGTCGTCGAGGCGATCCGGCAAGCCCCCGACCCGGCCCCGCTGCCGGAGGGCACCTGGCAGCTGCTTCCCGACGAGCAGCGCCGGGTCGTGCCCGGCATCGACGGACTCGTCGCGGCCGCCGCCGACAACCTCGCCCTCTACTCCGAGCTGGGAGCCCCCTGGGCCCTACCGAAAGAGGTGAGCACGTGATGACGACCACGACCAACGACTCGGCGGTGCTGCGCGTCGCGGGCCGGCCGGTCGGCCGGTACGTCACCCGGCCCGAGCTGCCGGCCCGGCTCTCCCCGCGCCCGTACCTGCACCCCGTCACCACCCTGGCCGGTACGGCGGTGACCGAGCTCAGCCCCGCCGACCACACACACCACCTCGGCGTCGGTGTCGCCGTTCCCGACGTCGAGGGGTTCAACTTCTGGGGAGGGCGCACCTACGTCCGCGAGCAGGGCCCGACCGAGCTCGACAACCACGGCGCCCAGCGCCACACCGCGTTCCAGCTGCGCGACCCCGACGGGTTCGTGGAGGAGCTGCGCTGGGTGGCCGCGGGCGGTGAGCTGCTGCGCGAACGCCGTACCGTCGCCGCCACCGAACTCACCGACACCGCCTGGGCGCTGGACTTCACCTTCTCCCTGACCAACGTCACCGCCGACCCGCTGTCGATCGGCAGCCCGGCGACGAACGGCCGCCCCGGCGCCGCCTACGGCGGCTTCTTCTGGCGGGCGCGCAAGGAGGACGAGGCCCCGCGGGTCTTCACCGCGGGCACCGAGGGCGAGGACCGGATCCACGGCACCCGTGCCGACTGGCTCGCCCTGGCCGGCGCCACCTGGACCCTGGTCTTCGCCGGTGCCACCGAGCAGACCCGCCGGGACCCGTGGTTCGTCCGCACCGCCGAGTACCCGGGCGTCGGCTCGTCCCTGGCGCACGAGGAACGGGTGCCGATCGAGCCGGGCGACACCGTCGTGCGCCGGATCGTCACCGTGGTCGCCGACGGCCGCCTCGACCGGAACGGGGCCGTGGCCCTCATCCGCAAGGCGGTGAGCCTGTGACCGCCGAGACGAACCCGGAGGCCGTTCCGACCGCCGAGACGTATACGAACCCCGTCCTGAACGCCGACTGGTCCGACCCGGACGTAATCCGCGTGGGCGACGACTTCTACCTCACCGCGTCCAGCTTCGGCCGCGTCCCGGGCCTGCCCCTGCTGCACTCCCGCGACCTGGTCAACTGGACCCTGGTCGGCCACGCGCTGGAACGCCTGGAACCGGCGGGCGAGTTCAGGTTTCCGCGGCACGACTGCGGCGTCTGGGCACCCGCGTTGCGCCACCACGACGAACGCTTCTGGATCTTCTGGGGCGACCCCGACCAGGGCGTCTTCCAGATCAACGCCCCCGAGATACGCGGCCCGTGGACCCGCCCCCACCTGCTGAAAGAGGGCAAAGGGCTGATCGACGCCTGCCCCCTGTGGGACGAGGAGACCGGCGAGGCCTACCTGGTGCACGGCTGGGCCAAGTCGCGCTCGGGCATCAAGAACCGGCTCACCGGCCACCGCATGCACCCTGACGGCACGTCACTCCTCGACGAGGGCAAGGTGATCGTCGACGGCGACCGCATCCCCGGCTGGTTCACCCTCGAGGGCCCCAAGCTCTACCGGCACGACGGCTGGTTCTGGATCTTCGCCCCGGCCGGGAGCGTCGAGACCGGCTGGCAGGGCGCCTTCCGCTCGCGCGGCTTCTTCGGGCCGTACGAGGAGAAGATCGTCCTGGAGCAGAAGGACACCGAGGTCAACGGCCCCCACCAGGGCGGCTGGGTGCGCACCCCGTCCGGCGAGGACTGGTTCCTGCACTTCCAGCAGCGCGGCGCCTACGGCCGGGTCGTCCACCTCCAGCCGATGCGCTGGGGCGCGGACGGCTGGCCGGTGCTCGGCGACGACGGCGCCCCCGTGGCCGAACACCCGAGGCCAGGCCTGCCACCGCAGCCGGCCGCGGCGCCCGCCACCGACGACGACTTCCCCGGCGGACGCTTCGGCCGCCAGTGGCAGTGGGCGGCCAACCCGCAGGACGGCTGGGCCACCCAGCACTCCGGGGACGGCCTCAGACTGGCCTGCGTCCGCACGGCCGACGCGCACGACCTGCGCAAACTGCCGAACGTCCTCACCCAGCGGCTGCCGGGCGTCCCGTCCGCCGTCGAGGTGGAGCTGACCCTGCACGGCGAGGAGCCGGGCGCACGGGCCGGGCTCGCGGTCCTCGGAGACGCCTTCAACTGGATCGGACTCCAGCGGGGCGCCGACGGGACGGTCCACCTCGTGCACCGGTTCGCCGAGACCGTCGCCGAGAAGGAACGCGACGCCGACCACCCGCGGCTCGCGCCCGAGGGGCGGGCCAGGCTGCGCATCGAGATCGGCGCCGGAGCACGCTGCCGCTTCTTCTACGACGTCGGCGACGGACTGCGCCCCTCCGGCCAGGTCTTCGCCGCCACCCCCTGGCGCTGGGTCGGCGCCCTGCTCGGCCTGTTCGCCCTGGCGCCCGTGGGCCCGGGACACGCGGGCGCGGCGAGTTTCACGCAGTTCAGGATCAGCCCGCTGTAGATCGGTCCCGCCGTAACACACCGCTCGTGTACGTCTGTTGATCGCACGTAGAACGCCTTTTGGGAGCCGCAATGACGCACCCCCAGAGCAAGCGCTTGCCGAGGTCGGGGCACGGCAGAGTCGTGGCCGCCGCGCTCGGCCTGGTGGCCGCCCTGTGCCTCGGCACGGTCGGTGAGGCGAAGGCCGCGGACCCTTTACCGGCCGCGACCGACCGCTGGAGCGACCGGGCCCACGGATTCGCCTCCCTCGCCGGCGGTACCACCGGCGGCGCGGGCGGCGGGGTCGTGACCGTCACCGACCAGGCCGCGCTGGCGACGTACGCGGCGGCCGAAGAGCCGTACGTCATCCGGGTGTCGGGGGCGATAGCCGTCGAGCCGTTCGGTGCGGAGATCGTCGTGGCCTCGAACAAGACGATCATCGGCGTCGGTGACACCGGCGAGATCGTCCAGGGCGAGCTGCACCTCAACCCGGGCACGCACAACGTGATCATCCGTAATCTGACGATCCGCGACTCGGCGGTCGAAGGCAACTGGGACTGCAAGGACACCGACTTCGACGGCATCCAGATGGACACCGTCCACCACGTGTGGGTCGACCACAACCGCTTCTCGAACATCTGCGACGGGCAGCTCGACGTCCGCAAGGACAGCGAGTACGTGACCGTCTCGTACAACCGGTTCGAGAACAACAACAAGACGTTCGGACTCGGCTGGACGACCAACGTCAAGACGCAGATCACCATCGACCACAACCTGTTCGCCCACACCAAGCAGCGCAACCCGTCCGTGGACAACGCCGCCTACGCGCACCTGTACAACAACCACCTGACGGCGCAGGCGGATCCGGGCGACCCCGTGTGGACGTACGGCAACTGGTCGCGCGGCCGGACCAAGATGGTCATCGAGAACAGCTACTACCGGGACGTCCAGCACCCCTACCAGGCCGACGCCACCGCCGAGCTGGTGGAACGCGGATCGATCCTGCGGAACACGAGCGGGCGGACCGACGAGTGGGGCGCGGCCTTCGATCCCCGGGAGTTCTACGACTACCGGCTGGATCCGGCCGCCGCCGTGCCGGCTCTGGTTCAGCGGTTCTCCGGGCCGCAGAAGCGCATCGGTACCACGCTGCACGTCCCCGCCGACTATCCGACCGTGCAGGCCGCCGTGGACGCCGTGCCCGACGGCAACGCCGTGCCCGTGACGATCGCTCTCGCGCCGGGCACGTACCGGGCGAAGGTCCTCATCCCCGCGACGAAGCCGAACATCGTGCTCCAGGGGACTGGACAACGCCGGTCCGACACCGTCATCGTCTACGACACGCCCGCCGCGTACGGCGGCTCCACCGGGAGCGCGACCGTGCGGATCGCCGCGCACGACGTCACGGCCCGCAACCTCACCTTCAGCAACGACTTCGACGAGGCCGCGCACGAGCTCAGCGCCGAGCAGGCCCTCGCGATGAAGACGACCGGTGACCGGATCGTCTTCGAGAACACCGCCTTCCTGGGCAACCAGGACACGCTGATGACCGACAGCCCCAAGCTGGACGTGATCAGCCGGGTCTACATCCGCGACTCGTACATCGAGGGCGATGTCGACTTCGTCTACGGACGCGCGACCACCGTCATCGAGCGGTCCGTCATCAAGGCGCTCAGCCGGGGCTCCGCCACCAACAACGGCTACATCACGGCGGCTTCGACCTGGACGGGGAACCCGTACGGATTCCTGATCACCAGGTCGAAGGTCGTGAGCGACGCGCCGGACGGGTCCTTCCACCTCGGCCGGCCCTGGCACCCGGGCGGTGAACCGGCCGCGGTCGCCCAGGTGCTGATCCGCGACACCGAGCTGCCCGCCGCGGTCAAGTCCTCCCCGTGGACCGACATGAGCGGTTTCTCGTGGAAGGACGCGCGGTTCGCCGAGTACCGCAACTCCGGGCCGGGGGCGGGCATCACCGCGGACCGGCCGCAGCTGGGCGACGCCGACGCGAAGGCGCACACCGTCGCGAACCACCTCAAGGGCACGGACAACTGGGCTCCGTACGCCCGCCACTGACCCCCACAACTTCATGTCTCCGCTGGATCCAGAAGAAGAGAGCCGACCAATGAAGATCAGCATCCGTAGAAGCAGGCGCGCTGCCATAGCCGTCGCCCTGGGTTCCGTGCTCGCGCTCACCGCCACCGCGTGCGGTGACGACGGCAGCGGCTCCGGCGGTGACAAGGGCGCCGAGGGCAGCGGCAAGGGCAAGGTCCTCTTCTGGGACAACAACGGTGGTGTCCGCACCGACATCTGGAAGGAGATCATCGCCGACTTCGAGAAGGCGAACCCGGACATCGACGTCGAGTACGTCGGGATCGCCTCCACCGAGTACCAGTCCAAGGTCGACACCGCCATCCAGGGCGGCGGCCTGCCGGACGTCGGCGGTGTCGGCGCGGCGATGATCGCGGCGATCTCCGCGCAGAACGCGCTGGACCCGCTGGACGACCGTCTCGCCAAGTCCTCCCTCGACGGCAAGCTCAACGAGGACATGGTCAAGTCGCTGAAGGCGGCCGGCGGCGGCGACGGCACCCTGTACTCGATCCCGACCTCCGCCAACAACGGTGTGCTCTACTACCGCACCGACCTGTTCGAGCAGGCGGGCCTGGACGCGCCGACCACCTGGGACACGTTCTACGAGGCCGCGGACAAGCTCACCGACAGCGGCAAGAACAAGTTCGGCTACACCATCCGCGGTGGTGCCGGCTCCATCGCCCAGGCGCTGGACGCGATGTACGGGCAGTCCGGGATCACGTCCTTCTGGGACGCCTCCGGTGAGAAGACCACGGTCAACGACCCGAAGAACGTCGAGGCGCTGAAGAAGTACGCGGCCCTCTTCAAGAAGGTCACGCCGGCCGCCGACCTGAACAACGACTTCACCAAGATGGTCGCGCAGTGGGACTCCGGCACGATCGGCATGCTGAACCACAACCTGGGTTCCTACCAGGACCATGTGAAGGCGTTCGGGACCGACAAGTTCCGGGGTATTCCACAGCCGATCGGCGCTTCCGGCAAGCGGGTCCAGGTGTCCAACCCCGTGGACGGGCTCGGGCTGTTCAAGACGTCCAAGAACAAGGAAGCCGCCTGGAAGTTCATCGAGTTCGCCACCTCGCACGCGGAGAACTCGAAGTTCAACGAGTCGGCCGGTCAGGTTCCGGCGAACAACGACGCCGCGAAGGACGCGTGGGTTTCGAAGGCCGAGCCCACGAAGCTGGCGGCCGACGCGCTGAGTGACGGTTCCACGACCATTGTCCAGCTGCCGTACTACCTGCCCGACTGGGGCACCATCTCGAAGTCGGACAACGAGCCGAACTTCCAGAAGGTGCTGCTCGGGAAGATGAGCGCGAAGGACTTCCTCGACACGCTGGCCGAGCAGTTGAACACGGCTCAGGCGGAGTGGAACGAGCAGAAGGGCTAGGAGCCCGGCTGGTTCGGTATTGCGTCCGCTGCGGGTCTTTTGTGGCTGGTCGCGCAGTTCCCCGCGCCCCTTTGGGGGCGCGGGGCGTACCCCCCACTTGAAAGGCACCGCATTTCCCAAGACCGTCGAGAAAGGCACATCGTCGTGTCGCTCACCCGCAGACAGGTCACCACCGCGGCCCTGGCCGCCGCTCCTCTCGCTCTTGCCGCGACCGGTACCGCGCAGGCCTCGGGTCGCCGTACCCGGACGCTCTATATCGCCGGTGATTCCACCGCCGCGCAGAAATACTCGGCCGCCGCCCCCGAGACCGGGTGGGGCATGGCGCTTCCGTTCTTCCTGCACAAGGACCGGCCCGTCGCCAATCACGCGGTGAACGGGCGGAGTTCGAAGAGTTTCGTCGACGAGGGACGGCTCGACGCCATACTCTCCGCGATCCGGCCGGGGGACTTCCTGCTCGTCCAGTTCGCGCACAACGACGAGAAGACCGAGGACCCCACTCGTCACACCGAGCCCTGGACGACGTACCAGGACTATCTGCGCCTGTACATCGAGGGCGCCCGGGCCCGAGGGGCCCGGCCCGTGCTCGCCACGTCCGTCGAACGTCGCAGGTTCGACGGACACGGCAACGCCCTGCCGACCCACGGCGAGTATCCGGCCGCGATGCGTGCGCTCGCCGAGGAGGAGCGCGTCGCGCTGCTCGACCTGCAGGCCCTGACGCTCGCGCTGTGGCAGAAGCTCGGCGTCGAGGAGACGAAGAAGTACTTCAACTGGACCGCGACCGAGCAGGACAACACGCACTTCAATCCGCCGGGCGCGATCGCCGTGGCCCGGCTGGTCGCCGCCGAGCTGCTGCACCACCGGGTGCTGGGGCGCCAGGACGTGCGCCGGCTCGACGCGGAGGTCCCGGAGTCCTGGATCACCTGGCCGACGGCCACCGCGTAACCACCCTTCATCGAGAGAGAGCGGCACCATGAACACACATGTATGGCATGGGCATGTCACCAAGAAGATCGCCGTGCTGATCGGCTGCACCGCGCTCGTCCTCGGTGTCACCGGCACCACCGCCCAGGCCGGGTCCGGGTCCCGTGACCTCGGCCGTCAGGTCCTCGGGGCGAACGACGGCTGGGGCTCCGAGGGGGCGGGGACGACCGGCGGTTCGGCCGCGGAGGCCGAGCACGTCTACACCGTCAGCACCTGGGCGGAGTTCAAGGCCGCCCTGAAGGCCGGCGGCACCGCACCCAAGATCATCAAGGTGAAGGGCATGATCGACGCCGTCTCGGAGGGCTGCGAGGCCTTCGTCACCGGCGGCTACGACCTCCAGCAGTACCTGAAGGACTACGACCCCGCAGTCTGGGGCAACGACAAGGTCGCCAGCGGCCCGCAGGAGGACGCGCGGGTCGCGTCCGCCGCCAACCAGGACACGGCCATCAAGGCCAACGTGCCCAGCAACACCACCATCGTCGGCGTCGGCAGAAACTCCGGCATCCTCGGCGGCAGCCTCCAGGTCAAGGGTGTCTCGAACGTCATCCTGCGCAACCTCACCATCGAGGCCCCGCTCGACTGCTTCCCGAAGTGGGACCCGACCGACGACGACAACACCGGCAACTGGAACTCCGAGTACGACGCCGTGGTCGTCTTCGGCACCGACCACGTGTGGATCGACCACAACACGTTCACCGACGGGCGCTACCCCGACAGCGAGCGGCCGTCCTACTTCGGCAAGGTCTTCCAGCAGCACGACGGGCTGACGGACATCGTGCGCGGCTCCAACCACGTGACCGTGTCCTGGAACCGCTTCCAGGACCACGACAAGAACATGCTGATCGGCAACAGCGACGGCACCGCCGCCCTCGACGCCGGCAAGCTCAGGGTCACCATGCACCACAACCTCTTCGACGGGATCCTCCAGCGCTCCCCGCGGGTGCGGTTCGGACAGGTCGACGTCTACAACAACCACTACGTGGTGTCCGAAGAGCAGAAGTCCGACTACTACATCTTCGGTGTCGGCATCTCCTCACAGCTCCACGCCACCCACAACGCGATCTCGCTGCCGCCCGGCGCCGTCGTCGGCAAGGTCCTGAAGAGGTGGAACGACTCGCCGCTGACCGCCGAGAACAATCACGTCAACGGCAAGCTGACCGACCTGATCGCCGTGCACAACGCGGAGATCCCCGCCGAGACCCTGCGGTCGGGCGCGGGCTGGACGCCGACCCTGCGCACCAAGGTCGATGCGCCGAAGGCCGTCCCGGCGATCGTCGGCCACCGGGCGGGCGCCGGCCGCCTGCGCTGACGCACACCGGACCAGGTGACCGCCGGCCCTCCGCGCCGACGCCCGCGAAACCGGCCGGGGCGGGACCGCACCGCACCCCCGATCAGGGGTGCGCCCGCCCCGGCTCCTGTTCCTCCTCCCTTCGCCCGCGAGGAAGCACCCCACCGGACCACCCCGCCCAGCCGCACCTCCAAGGAGCACCCGCATGTCCTCGCCCCACGTCCAACTGCCCCTGTCCAGAAGGGGATTTCTGATGGCGAGCGCCGGAGCGGGCGCCGCGCTCGGGCTGGCCGCCGCGCCCGCCGACGCCGCCGCCCGGCCCCGCCCGTTCGGCCGGTACGGGTCCCCGGCAGCGCGCCTGACCCCGAAGACGCTCTACGTCGACCGGCAGGGCCGCGGCGACTTCACCACCGTCCAGGCAGCCGTGCGGGACGCCACCACCGCCGGGTACACCCTGGTCTTCGCGCCCGGCGTGTACCGCGAGACGGTGTCCGCCGGCGTCGTCGACCCGGCCACCGGACAGCGCACCGAGGCCGCCGCCGAGATGACCTGGATCGGCGCGAGCGAGAACCCGCGCGACGTCGTCATCGTCTACGACAACGCGGCCGGCACGATGAAGCCCGACGGCTCCGGCACCTACGGCACCACCGGCTCCGCCACCACCCTGATCCGCGCCGACGGCTTCACCGCCCGCTGGATCACCTTCGCCAACGACTGGCTGCGCGCCGACCACCCCGGGGTGTCCGGCACCCAGGCCGTCGCCATCAAGGTGCTCGGCGACCGCTCGGCCTTCCACCACTGCCGTTTCCTCGGCCACCAGGACACCCTGTACGCCGACTCCTTCGCGCTGTCCGTCTTCGCCCGCCAGTACTACGCGCACTGCTACGTCGAGGGTGACGTCGACTTCGTCTTCGGCCGGGGCACCGCGGTCTACGAGAACTGTCACTTCCGCACCCTGAACCGCACCGACCTCACCAGCGCCCCGTACGGCTTCGTCTTCGCGCCCTCCACGGCCGGTGCCAACCCGCTCGGCTACCTGGTGCTCCGCAGCCGGATCAGCAGCGAGGCCCCGGACGCCTCCTACAAGCTGGCCCGCCCCTGGGTCCCCAGCTCCGACACCACCGCCCGCCCGTCGCTCACCGTGCGGAACACCTGGATCGGCCCCGGCATCGACGCGGTCGCGCCCTACACCAACATGTCGGCCTCCTTCCCGTGGCAGAACCAGCGGTTCGCCGAGTACCGCAACACGGGACCGGGAGCGGAGATCACGGTGCCGGCCAATCGTCCCCAACTCACGGATGAGCAGGCCGAGTCGGCGACGCGGGCCGCCTACCTCGGTGACTGGACGCCCTGGCGGGGGGAGTGCTGATGCGCAGGCGCACGCTGCTCACGGGCATCGCCGGCGGGCTGGTGGCGGCCGGTGCCGGTCCCGCGTGGGCGGTGGGCCGCCGCGTCCTGCACGTCCGCCCCGGAGACCTGGTCCAGGCGGCCGTCGACGCGGTGACCGGCCCCGGCTGGACGATCGTCGTGCACCCGGGGACGTACCGCGAGGTCGTCAAGGTCCCCGCCGACAAGGCCGGGCTGACCCTGCGGGGTGCCACGCGCGACCCGCGGGACGTCGTCATCGTCCACGACAACGCCAACGGCACGCAGAAGCCCGACGGCTCGGGCACGTACGGCACCGCGGGCTCCGCCACCTTCACCTCGGCGGCCCCCGGGCTCACCGTCCGCGACCTCACCCTCGCCAACGACTGGCTGCGCGCCGACCATCCCGAGATCACCGGAACGCAGGCGGTGGCGGCGTACACGTACGGCGACCGCACCCACTTCGAGAACGTGCGCCTGCTGGCCCACCAGGACACCCTCTTCGTCGAGACGACCGCGCTGGACGTCTTCGACCGGCAGTACTTCCACCGCTGCTACATCGAGGGCGACGTCGACTTCGTCTTCGGCCGGGCGACCGCGGTCTTCGAGGACTGCCACTTCCGCACACTGCGACGGGACGTGAGCTTCACGCCCAAGGGCATGGTCTTCGCCCCGTCCACCGCCCGTGCCAACCCGCACGGCATCCTCGCCCTCCGCTCCCGGATCACCTCCGCCGCGGAGGACGGCGCGTACAAGCTGGCCCGGCCGTGGGTGCCGTCGTACGAGACGACCGCCTGGCCCTCCCTCGTCGTGCGGGACACCCGGATCGGCCCCGGGATCGACGCGGTGGCGCCCTACACCAACATGCGCGAGGCGTATCCCTGGCAGACCATGCGGTTCAGGGAGTACCGCAACACCGGTTTGGGCGCGGCGATCACCGTGCCGGAGAACCGGCCTCAGCTGACGGCGTCCGAAGCCGAGTGGCACACCAAGCAGACGTACCTCGGCGACTGGCGGCCCTGTGCGTAGGGCCCTGACAGCCCTCCTGGCCTGCGCGTTCCTGCTCGTGCCGACGACGGCATCCGCCGCCGAGCGCGCACCCGCCGGCTGGGCCTCCACCGGCACGGGCACCACCGGCGGGGCGGGCGGCACCACCTGGACGGTGCACACCCGCGCCGAACTCAAGGAGGCCCTGGCCAACGGGGGAGACCCCGCCGCACCCAAGGTGATCAGGGTCGTCGGCGACATCAACGGCCATGAGGCGGCGGACGGTTCGCTGCTCGGCGAGCAGGACTACGCCCCCGGCTACGACCTCGCCAAGTACATGTCCTGCTTCGGCGAGGACGGCGGCACCTGGTCCGACACCCGCCACGACTACTGCAGACAGCAGCGCCAGTTACGGCAGACCGGGTCGACGAAGGAGAAGCTGCAGATCCAGCTGACCGTGCCGAGCAACACCACCCTGGTCGGCGTGGACGGCGACGCCCGGCTCCTCGGCGTCTTCCTGACCGTCAACACCGGCACGAACATCATCGTGCGGAACCTGTATCTCGAAGCCCCCGTCGACCACTTCACCAGCTGGTCGCCGGACGACGGGACACAGGGCAACTGGAACGCCCGCTTCGACGCGATGACCGTGATCACCGGCAAGAACATCTGGGTCGACCACTGCACCTTCACCGACGGCCGCTTCCCGGACCACGAGGCGCCCGCCGGCTTCCACGGGGAACACGTCCAGCGCCACGACGGCCTCCTCGACATCGAGGACGGCTCGGACTTCGTCACGGTCTCCGACAGCCGCTTCACCGACCACGACAAGGCGATCCTCATCGGGTCGGGGGACGGGCGCGGCGACCGGGACCGCGGGCACCTCAAGGTCACCTTCGTCCGCAACCTCTTCACCGACATCGTGCAGCGCGCTCCCCGTGTCCGCTTCGGACAGGTGCACGTCGTCAACAACGTCTACCGGGGCCGGGCCGCCGACACGCTGTACGCGCTCGGCGCCGGCCTGGAGTCCGCGATCTTCTCCGAGCGCAACGTCTTCCGGTACCCGCGCGGCAACCCGGCCCTCGCGGTCGCCGACTACGGAGGCGAGCGCTTCCGGGACACCGGCTCCTGGTTCAACGGCCGGCCCGCCCACCTCAACGCCGTGGCGAACGGCCTCGGCCTGACGAACGACGTCGGCTGGAACCCCGCCGACGTCTACGACCACCGGCCGCTCAGATCCCCGTCCGCGGTCGAGCAGTACGTCCTGCGTCACGCCGGCACCGGGAGGCAGTATGACTGAGCTGTTCGGCCGCCGGACCTTCGTGGCGGGAGCCGCGGCGGCGGCGTTCCTCGGCGGCTCTCCCGGACAGGCCCAGGCCGCCGAGTTCGTCGGCGGCAACCTCCCCGGCTTCCACCCGGCGCTGAAGGACGAGCTGCGCTTCCCGCTCGCCTGGGGCACGTCACCCGTCCGCGACTTCAGGTCCTGGCGCCGCACCGCCCGTTCCAAGGTCGAGGAACACCTCCTCGTCGACCGGCAGGACAGGACGCCGTACGCGCCCGAGTTCACCGCCGGCCCCCAAGGAGAGGGATACACAAGGGAGTTGGTGACCCTCTCCCTCACCTCGTACGAACGCGTCCGCGGCACCCTGCTCACCCCGCACGGCACCGGACCCTTCCCCGCCGTCCTGCTCCTGCACGACCACGGAGCCCGGTTCGACATCGGGAAGGAGAAACTCGTCCGGCCCTGGTACGACGACACCCGCCTCGCCTCCGGACAGGCATGGGCGGACAAGTACTTCAGCGGACGCTTCGTCGGCGACGAACTGGCCCGGCGCGGCTACGTCGTCCTGTGCCTGGACGCGCTCGGCTGGGGCGACCGCGGCCCCCTCACCTACGAGCAGCAGCAGGCCCTCGCCTCCAACTTCTACAACCTCGGCTCCTCGCTCGCCGGACTCATGGCCCGCGAGGACGCCCGCGCCGCCGCCTTCCTGGCCGGCCTCGACCGCGTGGACGCACGCCGGGTCGCGGCCCTCGGGTTCTCCATGGGCGCCTACCGTGCCTGGCAGACGGCCGCGCTCAGCGACGACATCGCCGCCGCGGCGAGCGTGTGCTGGATGACCGGGCTGAAGGAAATGATGGTGCCCGGCAACAACACGCTGCGCGGGCAGTCGTCGTACTACATGCTCCACCCCGGGCTTCCCCGGTTCCTCGACTTCCCCGACGTGGCGGGCATCGCCGCACCCAGGCCGATGCTCTTCTTCAGCGGCGCGCTGGACACCCTCTTCCCCGCCGACGGTGTCCGGGTGGCCCACGACAAGCTGCGCGCCGTCTGGCGTTCGCGCCACGCCGAGGAGCGGTTGCACCTCAAGACCTGGCCCGACCTCGGCCATGTCTTCGTCGACCGCATGCAGGACGAGGTCTTCACCTGGCTGGACCGCGTCCTGTAATCCCCCTCCCCATCCGCACGACGTTCAAAGGACCCGCACTCCATGACTCGTCGTACCGCTCTCACCACCCTCGGCACGGCCCTCGCCCTCGGCGCCGGCCTCGCCCTGCTCCCCACCCAGGCACAGGCCGCGACCGTGGTCGTCAGCAACTCGACCGACCTGTCCAACGCCCTCAAGAACGCCACACCCGGCACCGTCATCCAGGTCCGCGGCGGCACCTACTACCCGACCGCCACCCTCCAGTCGACGGCCAACGGCACGTCGTCGGCGCCGGTCACGCTCACCGCGTACGGCTCGGAGACGGTGAAGATCGACGGGTCGTCGCTCCCCTCCGGCGGCTGGATCCTCAAGCTCACCGCCGACTACTGGAACGTCTCCAACCTGACCTTCCAGAACTCCCCGGACAGCGCGGTCGTCTGCCAGTCGTGCACCGGCACCAACTGGAACAACGTCAGGACCATCAACGGCGGCGACTCCGGCTTCACGCTCACCGGCGACGGCACGGTCAACAACACCGTGAGGAACATCGACAGTTACGGCCACTACGACGCCGCCACCCACGGCGAGAACGCCGACGGCATCGCCGTGAAGTTCGGCTCCGGCACCGGCAACCTCATCACCGGGGCCCGCCTCCACAACAACTCCGACGACGGCCTGGACTTCTGGTCGTTCTCCTCGCCCGTCACCGTCGAGCACACCTGGGCCATGGGCAACGGCAAGAACCGCTGGTCGGACTCCGCCTTCGCGGGCGACGGCAACGGCTACAAGCTGGGCGGCGACGGCGAGGTCGTCGCGCACGTCATCAACAACTCGGCCGCCTGGGACAACGCGGGCAACGGCTTCACCGAGAACAGCAACAAGGGCGCGATCGTCATCAACCGCACCACCGCCTACGCCAACGCCAAGTGGGGCTACTACTTCGCCACCGGCGCGGCCAAGCTCGGCAAGAACCTCGCCGTGAGCAACGGCGGCGGATCGGTGAGCAAGAGCTCCTCGGTGGCCTCCTCCGGCAACAACTGGGACTCGGGGATCGCCACCCCGGCGTTCAGGTCGACGGACGCGAGCAGCACGTACAACGCCCGCGGTTCGAGCGGCACCCTGCCCGCCACGACGTTCCTGACGACGGGCTCGACCACCATCGGCGCGACGATGAACTGAGCCGACCGAGGCCGTTGACCCGATTTCTGCTCCTTGAAGTGGTCAAGGTCGGGCAACGGGTCTCGTGCTCGCGATGGTGCAGCGCGTAGAACCAGGGACCTCGACACCTACTACGGCACCACGCTCGACGCGAACGGTGTCTACCAGGCGTCCGCGGACAGTCCGTACGCGAAGGACCTCGCCCGCATCGACGCCGCCGCGAAGAAGCAGATCGCCCAGGCGGCCCGCACGTCGGTGCACAAGGGGGAGAGACCCGCGGTCGTCTTCGACATCGACGACACGCTGCTGCTCAGCCTGGACTACGAGAAGAAGTACAACTACGGCTACAACAGCGCCACCTGGGCCGCGTACGTGAACAAGGCCGACCGTCCGGCCGTCTTCGGCAGCCCCGAGCTGGTCAGGTACGCGCAGTCCCGGGGCGTCGAGGTCTTCTACGTCTCGGGGTTCAGCGCGGCGCAGCGCTCCGCCGCCGTCGACAACCTGAAGAAGGTCGGTGCGGACGTGAACCTCGACGCCGGCCACATGTTCCTCAAGGACACCGCCGACCCCCCGTCCTACCTGAGCGGTTGCGCCACGCCGGGCGCCTGGACCTGCACCACCGTGCAGTACAAGTCCGGCACCCGGCGGCACATCGAGAAGGACCTCGGGTACGACATCGTCGCCAACCTCGGCGACCAGTACTCGGACCTCGACGGCGGCTACGCCGACCGCACGTACAAGCTGCCGAACCCGTCGTACTTCGTCAGTTAGAGCGCACGGGCCTGACCGACTCCAGTGTCGGCACCACCGGCTTGATCGTCCCGTCCGCCGCGAACTCCATGCGGTCGATGGTCGTCTCGCGGTGCATGCCGTCGCCGCCCGGCCTTCCGGGGCCGTTCAGGGCGAACCGGTGGTAGACGACGTACCAGTCGTCGGTGCCCGGGGTGTTCACCACGGAGTGGTGGCCGGTGCCGAGGATGCCGTACTCGGCACGCTTGGACAGGATCGTCCCCCGCTTGGTCCACGGGCCGAGCGGGGACGGTCCGGTCGCGTAGGCGACGTGGTAGTTCTCGCTGCGGGTGTCGTCCTCGGACCACATGAAGTAGTACGTGCCGTCCCGCTTGATCACGAAGGATCCCTCGCGGAAGTTGTCCGGGGTGATGTCCTGCACCTTCGTCGCGTCGAAGGACACCATGTCGTCGTTGAGCGGCACCACGTACCCGCGCCCGTTGCCCCAGTAGAGATACACCGTCCCGTCGTCGTCCGTGAAGACGGCCGGGTCGATCATCTGGCCGCTCAGCGCACCGCCCTTGGCCACCAGGGGTTTGCCGAGCGCGTCCTTGAAGGGACCGGCGGGGGAGTCGGCGACCGCCACGCCGATCTGCTGCTCGGCGCAGAAGTAGAAGTAGTACTTGCCGTCGCGCTCGGCGATCGCGGGCGCCCAGGCGTACTTGTCCGCCCAGGTCACGTCGGGCCCGAGGTCCAGGATGACGCCGTGGCCCTTCCAGTGGACGAGATCCTTCGACGAGTACGCCGTGAACCGGGTCCCGCCCCAGCCCTGGAAGCCGTCCGTCGTCGGGTAGATCCAGTACTCGCCGTCCAGATGGTGCACGTCGGGGTCGGCGTTGAGGCCGGGCAGGATCGGGCTGCGGGTGCGGACCGCCTCGACGGTCCAGGCGCGCTTCGTCCCGTCGGCGGCCGTCACGGTGTACGTCTGCGGCTTGCGGAAGTCCCGGCGGGTACCGGACCGCGGGCTCAGGCTCGCGCCCTCGCTCACGTGCAGCTTGGGGGCGAGCCGCGACACGTCCGCGCCGGGCTCCATCGGCAGGACGACCTTCGACGCGGCCTCGGTGACGACCGCGTACCCCTTCTGGCCGGTCACCGTCGCGTCCACGACCGACGCCGGCGTGGTCGGGTACGCGGCAAGGAGCCGGTCGTACTCGGCTTGCGTCACCGGCAGCACCGTGCCGTGCCGCGGGCTCGCGGGCAGCTGGTAGTTCGCGGACATCGTCCACCTGCCCGAGTCGAGGTCGGTGGTCTCGAAGGGGACGTAGCCGCGGCCGCCGTACTCGTCGATGAACAGGTACCACTTCTTCTCGGTGTTGGACTTGAAGACCGTCGGCCCCTCGCCGCGGGTGATCGAGCCGCTGCCGATGCAGTCGGAGACGAAGTCGTACGAGGTGTCCGTCAGGCTCGTCGACTTCTCCCCGGTGATGAACTTGGAGCAGGGCGAGCTGGAGGACGGGTCCCGCTCGTCCTTGGTGTAGCGGTAGTAGGTGTCCTTGTGCTTCACGACCGTCGAGTCGATGACCGAGTAGCCGGGGTCGTCCCAGACCTTCGGCTCGCTGAAGGTGCGGAAGTCCTTGGTGGTCGCGTAGAGCATCTTGTTGTACGTCGATCCCGTGTGGCCGGGATCGTCGTCGGCGTACAGCTTCGACGCCCAGAAGACGACGAACTCGCCGAGCGAGTCGTCCCAGTAGGCCTCCGGCGCCCAGGTGTTGCCCGCGCTGTCCGGAGAGACCTTCACCAGGCGCTGGTCGGTCCAGTGGACCAGGTCCGTGGACTCCCACACCATGATCGACTTGCTGCCGTGCCGCTGGACCTGGTCCCAACTGCCGCTGCTGTTGCGGTACATCCTCAGGTCGGTGGCGATCATGTAGAACTTGTCGCCCTCGGGGGAGCGGATCACGAACGGGTCCCGCAGCCCCTTCTCGCCGATGGTCGACGTGAGGACCGGCTTGCCCGAGTTCAGCTCACGCCAGTGCAGCGCGTCGTTGCCGCGGCTGAGGGCGTAGCGGATCTGCTCGCCGTCGGCGGTGCCCTCGCCGGTGAAGTAGGCGAAGAGATAGCCGGCGTACGTGGGCTGCTTCACGGGTGGTGCTCCTGATTGCGCGGTGCTGGGCGGACTGGCGACGAGGGACAGGAGGGAGAGGAGGAGGGCCAGGAAGGGGACCAGGAACGTGCGGGCGGTACGGCCTCTGGGGGGTCGCATGACACATCCTGTGTGAGTGTGGGGGTTTCTGTGGAGTCGGTTCGCCTTCGGAGTGTCAGGGGAGGGGGACAGCTGGTCAATCGGTGTGGAGGGGGCCGACGGAAGCGAAAGTTTCGATCGCTTTCGCGGGGCCGCGGCAACCTTTCCGGCCGGGGCGACGACCGGATGTCAGAAGCGGGCCGGGGCGGCACCTCCGGTCCGCTTCGCCCCCATTCCCCAGGAAAGGAACGCCCCGTGCGCCCCAGCACCGGACGCCACCGCAGGACGCGGACCCTCTCGATCGCCGCGACGGTGGCCCTCGCCGCGTGCGCGGGCGGCGTGCACCTCGGCCTCTCCGAGGGCGGCGCCCAGGCCGCCTCGACGACGGTCACCGTGTCCACCACCGGCCGGCTGGAGGCGGCCGTCAGAGACGCGTCCGCGGGCACCGTCATCCAGGTCCGCGCCGGCACGTACTACCCGACGGCCACCCTCGAGTCCACGGCCGACGGCACCGGTTCGGCGCGGATCACGCTGCGGGCTTACGGCAGCGAGAAGGTGCGGATCGACGGCTCCAGGCTGGCCGACGGCTCCTGGCTCGCCGGGATCCACGGCGACCACTGGACCGTCCAGAACCTCACCTTCCAGAACTCCCCGGCCCAGGGCCTGGTCGTCACCTCCTCCGTCGGAGGCGTCTTCAGGAACCTCGTCACCGCGAGGAACGGCGACTGTGGCTTCACCCTGCGCGGCGACGGCACGAGCGACAACCTCGTGCAGAACCTGGACAGTCACGGCAACTACGACCCGGCCGGGCACGGGCAGAACGCCGACGGCATCGCGGTGACGTTCGGCTCCGGAACAGGGAACAGGATCACCGGCGCACGGCTGTACGGCAACTCCGACGACGGCCTCGACCTGTGGCAGTTCTCCTCACCGGTCACCGTCGAGCACACGTGGGCCTTCGGCAACGGCGAGAACCGGTGGGCCGACCCGGCCTTCGGGGGCGACGGCAACGGGTTCGAGCTGGGCGGCGGGGGTGTCACGGTCGCGCACGTCGTCAACGACAGCGCGGCATGGGACAACAGGGCGCACGGCTTCACCGGGAGCTCCAACCCGGGCGCGGTCGCGCTGAACCGGAACACCGCCTACGCCAACGCCGGGAGCGGGTTCTCCTTCGCCACGGGGAAGGCGCGGCTGGCCCGGAACCTCGCGGTGAGCAACAAGGGCGGTCCGTCCGAGCTGGGTTCGTCCACCGTCTCCGCCGCGAACAACTGGGACAGCGGCGTCGGCACACCGCCGCTGAAGTCGACGGACGCCACCTCGGCCCAGGGCACCCGCGAGGCGGACGGCTCGCTGCCCGCCACGACGTTCCTGACCACGGGTTCGACGGCCATCGGTACGGCGATGGACCGGAGCCGGCAGAAATGAACGCCCCCGCCGGTCGTCACCGGCGGGGGCGTTCCGCGTACCGGCCGAGGGGGGCTCGACCAGTGCTTCCGGTCGGCCCAAGGGGGGCTTGGCCGACCGGCATCCGGGCCGTCGGACGTCTGAACGACGACCCGGAGTCAGAGGATCACTGATACGTGATGTCAGACGCGGAGAACCGGCAGGACGTTGCGTCCGGACCGACACCGAGCTGGGTGGGCTCCTTGCCGGTGTTGTTGCCCTGGAAGCGGACACAGGTCTTGATCTTCTTGCCGCTGTCGCCGTGGATGCGCACCTTGCGCAGCGCGGCGGTGTCGCCGTAGTTGGCGTTGATGCCGACGATCGAGTTCATCGGCGCGGTGACGTCGACGTCGTTGATGATGATCGTGCGCCTGTACTGCGTGGAGCAGTTGCCGCAGGACCGCACCAGCTTGCCGGAGTTCTCGACCTGGAACTTGCTGACGACGAGCTTGCCCGCGCCGTTGAACTGGAGGACCTTGTCCGATCCGTTCTTCGCGCCGCCGCCGTGGACGGTGTACACGGACGACGCCGACTTGCCCTTGAAGGTGGCGGCGTCCTCGCCGACGTCCAGCCACCACACGTTCTGCAGGGTGCAGCTGCCCAGGCAGTGGACGCCGTCCGCGGCCGGGGTGCCGATGATCACATTCTTGAGGACCGCCCCGTCGGCCAGCTGGAAGACCGGGTCCTGACCCTCCTCCTGGCCGCTGCCGCCCAGGGCGCCGGAGCCGTGGAACTTGGTGAGCTCGCCGTCGTACGTGCCGGACACCTTGATGGTCGACGACACGGCCTTGCTGCCCTTGGCGGTGGGCCACGCCGAGGCGGCGCCGGCGGAGGACAGCAGTGACGTGGTGACGATCGCGGCGCCGGTGATGCCTAACGCGGCGGTCGAGGCGATCACGGCCCGCCTCGTGGTGACCCGGCGGCGGTGTCGGACGCGCTTCTCGGCTCGTGCAGTCATGCCCATTCCTTGCGTGGGGGAGGAACCTTGCGTTTCCTGGTCGCCACGGGGTGAGGAAAGGGTTGCCGCCTCTTCAGGATTTTCCTACGAGTCGTCCTCGTCGTCTTCACGCGCGGCGAAGTCGCCCGCCACCGCGCGCTGTTCGCCGCCCACGGTGGCGGTGATCGCGTAGCTGTCGTCCCGCGCGTCCCGCCCGCCGCGGTCGTGGTCGTACTGGCCCGCGAACACCCACTCGCCCGCCGACAGGGAACGGTCGGGCTTGAGCACCCAGGTGTAGACGAGGAAACCGTCCTGCTCGACGACCGTCGCCGTGAAGTCGCCCTCGGGAGCGGACCGCCAGGCACCCGCCGAGGTCACCCCGCCGGTCTGCCTGACCTTCAGCCGGACGGTGAGTGCGGTGAGTTTCCCGCTCGTCTTGAGGGTCACGTTGCTCTGCCCCCAGAACTCGTTGCTGTGCGGGTCCACCGAGCCGTCCGACCACAGCGGGCCGTCCTCGACGCCGGAGGCGGCGGGCGCCTCGACGGTGGCGGAGGCGCTCGGGGTGCGCGCCGGCGAACTGCCTGCCTCGGGGGACTGCTGCGGGGCGCTCGGCGTCGAGTCCGCGGGTGGGGCGGGCGGGGCGGGCGCGCGGCTCGTCGCGTCGGGAGACGGTGTCGCCGTGACCGCGACGTTCCTCTGCGGGGGAGCGTCCTCCTTCACCGCGGAGGCCACCGCGTAGCCGCCGACACCGAGAACGCCCGCGACCGCGGTGGTCGCGGCGACCACCCGCACCCAGCCGAACACCGGCGGACGGGTCGCCCGGTGGTCGACGCGGGCCTGCTCACTCATGCCGCGTTCGATCCGGGCCAGGATGCGGGCGCGGTCGGGCTCGTGCGTTCCGGCCGCCTCGTGCAGCCGGGCGCGCAGCTCGTCGTGCACGTCCCGCTGCATGGTCATCGGTCCCTTCCCACGGCGTCACCGGTGCGCGCCATCGCCGCATGCACTCTAAGCGGTGCCGTCTGCGTGCCGAGCAGCCGCTGCAGCTCCGCCATCCCCTTCGACGTCTGGCTCTTCACCGTACCGACCGAGACTCCGAGGGCGAGCGCGGTGTCCTTCTCCGAGAGGTCGAAGGCGTGCCGCAGCACCACGCAGGCCCGCTTGCGGAACGGCAGCCTGCGCAGGGCCTCCTGAACGTCCACCACGCCGGCGACATCCGGGTTCTCGGTCTTCTCCTCACGCTGCGACCAGAACAGCGCGATGCGCCGGCGCTCGCGGACCGCGCTGCGGATGCGGGTGCGCGCCAGGTTGGCCACGACGCCACGGGCGTACGCCGCCGGATGGTCGGCCGCGCGGACCCGGTCCCAGCGGTGCCACAGCGCCAGTAACGCGTCGGCCGCCAGGTCGTCGGCGGCGTCCGCCTCGCCGGTCAGCAGATGGGCGAGACGGGACAGTTCGGCGTAGTGACGCTCGAAGAAGGCATGGAACTCCACGGAGGCGGCGTCGTCGACGACTGTGCCCACGGGCAGACCTCTCCTCACGGCGACTCGGGCACCCGCAGGGCCCTGTGCGTGTCATGTGAATGACATGTGATCGTCCGGCGCCCGCCGGGACGAGATCCGGAAGCGTAGCAGTGATCGAACACGTGCTTCGTACGGGCCTTCGAACGCTGTATGGTCCTCCGACCCCGATTCCGTAACACGGAGAAAACCTGAGACAGGTTCAACGCAGGAACAATCCAGCCAGCACCCGCGCACCGATCATTCAGGCAACAAGGAGCAGCAACCATGTCCGAACCACAGAAGGTGGCCGACCGGCAGAGTGCCCCGCCACCCGGGGCGAACGGCGTCGACCGGTTCTTCAAGATCTCCGAGCGGGGATCCACCTTCGCCCGTGAGATACGCGGCGGCTTCGCCACGTTCTTCACGATGGCCTACATCCTTGTCCTGAATCCCATCATCCTCGGCAGCGCGAAGGACAAGTTCGGCGACCAACTGGATGCGGTCCAACTCACCACCGCCACCGCCCTGGTGGCCGCCGTCATGACGATCATCATGGGCGTCGGCGGCAATCTGCCCCTAGCGCTCGCCGCCGGCCTCGGCCTGAACGCGGTCGTCGCCTTCCAGATCGCCCCGCTGATGAGCTGGGACGACGCGATGGGCCTGGTCGTCCTCGAAGGCCTGCTGATCTGCGTCCTGGTGGTGACCGGGCTGCGCGAGGCCGTCATGCACGCCATCCCGCAGGCCCTCAAACAGGCCATCAGCGTCGGCATCGGTCTGTTCATCGCCTTCATCGGCTTCGTCGACGCCGGCTTCGTCACCCGTATCCCGGACATCGCGGGCACCACGGTCCCGGTGCAGCTCGGCGCCACCGGCGCCCTCACCGGGTGGCCGATCCTCGTCTTCTGTCTCGGTGTGCTGCTGACGATCGGACTGCTCGCCCGCAAGGTCAAGGGCGCCATCCTGATCAGCATCGTGACCATGACGGTCATCGCGATGATCATCAACTCGATCGCCGACATCAAGGCCTGGGGCCTGACCACACCCGCGTGGCCCGACAAGATCGTCGACACCCCCGACTTCGGGCTGATCGGTCACTTCAGCCTGTTCGGCGCCTTCGACGCGGCCGGCGTCGGCGTGATCACCGTCGTCCTGCTGATCTTCACGCTGATCCTGTCCGACTTCTTCGACACCATGGGCACCGTCGTCGGCATCAGCGCCGAGGCCGGCCTCCTCGACGAGGAGGGCAAGGTCCCCAACCTCGGCCGGGTCCTGCTCATCGACGGTGCCGCGGCGGTCGCGGGCGGCGCGGCCTCGTCCTCCTCCGCCACGTCCTACATCGAGTCGGCGGCCGGCGTCGGCGAGGGCTCGCGCACCGGCTTCTCCAACCTGATCACCGGCGGCATGTTCGCCCTGGCCCTGTTCCTGACCCCGCTGCTCACCATCGTCCCGCTCCAGGCGGCCGCCCCGGCGCTGGTCGCCGTCGGCTTCCTGATGATGACGCAGGTCAAGAACATCGACTGGGACAAGTACGAGATCGCCATCCCGGCGTTCCTCACCATCGCCGTCATGCCGTTCACCTACTCCATCACCAACGGCATCGGCGCCGGCTTCCTCTCCTACGTGGTGATCAAGGCGGTCCTCGGCAAGGCCAAGGAGATCCACTGGCTGCTGTGGGCGACCTCGGCACTGTTCCTGGTGTACTTCGCGATCGACCCGATCGAGCAGATCCTCGGCGCGAAGTAGCGCGGGGGCGAACACGCAGGATCCGGGGCAGCCTCCGTCGAGGCCGCCCCGGCTTGTCTAGCTAGTCCCTCAGTGCCGCTTCCATCACGGCCTTGGCGACCGGCGCGGCCAGCCCGTTGCCGCTGACCTCCGACCGGGCCGCGTTCGACTGCTCCACGATCACCGCCACGGCGACCTCCTTGCCGTCGGCCTTGCCGTACGACGTGAACCAGGCGTACGGCGTCTTGCTGTTGTTCTCGCCGTGCTGGGCCGTACCGGTCTTGCCGCCCACCGTCGCGCCCGAGATCTGCGCGTTCGTACCGGTGCCCTTGTCGACCACGGTCTGCATCGCCGACTGCAACTGCTCGGCGGTGCTGGAGCTGACGATCTCCTTGGTGTCCGTGTTGTCGTCGTAGTCCTCCAGGACGTCACCGCCGCTGTCGGTGATCTGCGCCACCATGTGCGGCGAGACCAGCTTGCCGTCGTTGGCTATCGCCGCCGACACCATGGCCATCTGCAGCGGCGTCGCCGTCACGTCGAACTGGCCGATGCCCGTCAGGGCCGTCTCCGCCTCGTCCATGTCCTTCGGGTACACGCTCTCGTACGCCCGCACCGGCACGTCCTGCGAGGCGTCGTCGAACCCGAACTTCTCCGCCTGCGCCCGGACCTTGTCCTGGCCCAGGTCGACGGCCATCTTCCCGAAGACGTTGTTGCAGGAGTACTGCAGGGCGACCCGGATCGAGGCGTCCGCACAGGGCGCCGACGGGTTCTCGTTGGACAGCACCCTGTTGGAGAGCGGCAGCGGATACGGGTTCGGGCTGTCCGTCTTCTCGTCCACCGAGGAGTACAGACCGTCCTCCAGCGCGGCCGCCGCGACGACCAGCTTGAACGTCGAACCCGGCGGCAGCGGCTGGCGCAGCGCCCGGTTCGTCATCGGTTTCTCGGGATCCTTGGTCAGCCGCGTCCACGCGTCGCCGGTCCCCGTGGCGAGCGTCGACGGGTCGTACGACGGGGTGGAGACGACCGCGAGGATCTTGCCCGTGGCCGGGTCGATCGCCACGGCGGCGCCCTTGTTGTCACCGAGCGCGTCGTACGCCGCCTTCTGTACGGCCGGGTCGATCGTCGTGATCACGTTGCCCGGGGCGGCGCGCTTGCCGGTGACCGTGTCCATCACGGTCTTCAGCCGGGTGTCCGTTCCGTCGAGCAGGTTCTGGTAGATGCCCTCCAACTGCGTCGCTCCGTACACCTGTGAGCTGTAGCCCGTGACGGCCGAGTACAGCTCGCCGTCCGTGTACGTCCGCTTGTACTTGAGGTCGCTGCCGGTGGTGGGCGCCGAGCCGGTGACCGACTTTCCGCCCACGACGATGTCGCCGAGCGGTTCGCTGTACAGCTCGATCGCGTTGCGCCGGTTGTCCTTGTCGTCCGCGAGCGCCTGGCCGTCGTAGAACTGCACCCAGGTCGCCCTGATCAACAGAGCGAACACGAGCAGCAGCGTGAAGACGGAGGCGCGCCTGATCGTTTTGTTCATCCCGCTCAGAAGGACGAGCGGAAGCGGACGGAACGTTCCCTTCCGGCGGATTTCTCATCGGGTGTTCATGAAGCCGGCCTCCGCGCGGAACGGCTCGGCCGCCCTCAGCCCTCCAGCGTCAGCACGACCTCGTCGATCTCCTCGCCGCGGGCGTTCGCGTATCCCGTGGCCCGGGCGGACGCGCGGAAGCCGCACTTGGTCAACACCCGCAGGGAACCCTCGTTGTCGGCGGCGGCGCGGGCGTACAGCGGGCGTTCCGGCACCTCGGCCAGCAGCGCGCCCAGGGCGGCGGTGGCGATGCCCCGGCCCCAGTGCGTGCGGTCGATCCAGTACGTGACCTCGCGCTCGCCCGGCTCCCCGTACACGGCCGCGTTGCCCACCACGTCACCGTCCACGAGGACGGTCCGCGCCACCACGTCGGCCGACGACCTCTGCTGTTTCCACCGGGCCTCGAAGGCGTCCCGGTCGGCCGGATCCCGCGGGGTGAAGGCCGCCATGTGCAGGGCCTCGGGGTCGTTGAGCTGCCGGAAGAAGACCGGCAGGTCGCTGTCGTGGACATCGCGGAGTGCGACCTGCATCGTCAGAGCCTCCGAGTGGCGAGTGTCAGTCGGTCACGGGCGTCGAACAGCGCGTCCTTCACCATCTGCTCGTGGGCGGGAGTCAGCCGGGCCACCGGCACCGAGCAGCTGATCGCGTCGCGCGCCGGGGTGCGGTAGGGGATCGCCACGCCGAAGCAGCGCAGTCCCAGGGTGTTCTCCTCGCGGTCCACGGCGAAGCCCTGGTCCCGCACCTGGTGCAGTTCCTCGATGAGCTTCTCCCGGTCGGTGATCGTGTGCTCGGTCAGGGCGGGCAGGGTCTCGGGCAGCATCTTGCGGACCCGCTCGTCCGAGTAGGTGCTCAGCAGCGCCTTGCCGAGGGACGTGGAGTGCGCGGGCAGGCGGCGGCCCACTCTGGTGAAGGGGCGCAGATAGTGCTGGGACTGGCGGGTGGCGAGGTAGACGACGTTCGTGCCGTCCAGACGCGCCAGGTGGATCGTCTCCGTGGTGTCGTCCGAGAGGCGGTCCAGCGTCGGACGGGCCGCCGCGACCACCTCGTCGCCGTCGATGTACGACGTGCCGACCAGCAGCGCCCGCACGCCGATGCCGTAGCGGGTGCCCGTCGCGTCCGTCTCCACCCAGCCCAGCTCCACGAGCGTGCGCAGTAGCATGTACAGACTGGACTTGGGGTATCCGACGGCCTCCTGGACCGCGGCCAGGGAGTGCATACCGGGGCGTCCGGCGAAGTACTCCAGCAGTTCAACGGTCCGTACCGCGGACTTGACCTGTGCCCCGCCGCCTGTCTCGGCTGCCGACATCGCCCTTGACCCCTTCGTTCGACGGGAAATAGTCTCCGACAGCATATTCACCATCAGAGACAGCGTTCAGCATATCGAACGACCTGGTGGATGACCTGGAAACAGCGGCAATAAAGCGGCAAACACGCCGACGGCCGAGCAATGTGGAGGGACCCGCGGTGGCAGCAGCACCAGTCTGGAGTGTCGACCCCCGAACCGGGAAGCAGCGTGAACAGGTTGCGGTGGAGGCCACAGCCCAGGAGGTGGACGCCGCCGTCCGCGCCGCGCACGCCGCGCGCGGCGCCCTCGCCGACCGCACGGTCCGCGCGGCCTTCCTGCGCAGCGCCGCGGCCGGTCTGGAGGCGTCCAAGGACCACCTCGTCGAGGCCGCCGACGCCGAGACCGCGCTCGGCCCGGTCCGGCTGACCGGCGAACTCGCCCGTACCTGCTACCAGCTGCGGGCCTTCGCGGACATCGTCGACGAGGGCGCCTTCCTCGACGTCGTCATCAACCACCCCGACGACACCGCGACGCCGCCGATCCCCGACCTGCGCCGCTACAAGGTGCCGCTCGGCGTCGTCGCCGTCTACTCGGCCTCCAACTTCCCCTTCGCCTTCTCGGTCGCCGGCGGTGACACCGCGAGCGCGCTGGGCGCGGGCTGCCCGGTCGTCGTCAAGGCCCACCCCGACCACCCGGGCCTGTCCGAGCTGGTCGCGTCCGTGCTGCGCCGGGCCGCCGCCGAGCACGGCATCCCGGACGGCGTCCTCGGCCTCGTCCACGGCTTCGAGGCCGGTGTCGAACTGGTCAAGCACCCGCTGGTCTCGGCCGCGGGATTCACCGGCTCGGTACGCGGCGGACGCGCCCTCTTCGACGCGGCGGCCGCGCGGCCGGTGCCGATTCCGTTCCACGGCGAGCTGGGGTCGCTGAACCCTGTCGTGATCACGGAGGCGGCGGCCGCGGAACGCGCCGAGGCGATCGGCGCCGGCCTGGCCGGTTCGATGACGCTGGGCGTCGGCCAGTTCTGCGTGAAGCCGGGGCTCGTCCTCGCCCCGTCCGGTGCGTCGGGCGACCGTCTGCTGAAGTCCCTGACCGACGCCGTCAGCGACACCGAGGCCGGGGTGCTCCTCGACCACCGCATGCGGGACAACTTCGTCGCGGGTGTCGCCGAGCGGGCCGAGCTGCCCGAGGTGGACTCCCCGGTGACGCCCGGTGCGGGTGGCGAGCACACGGTGAGCGCGGGCTTCCTGACGGTGTCGGCCCAGAAGCTGACCAGCGAGGGCGCCTACGACCTCCTCCTGGAGGAGTGCTTCGGGCCGGTGACCGTCGTGGCCCGCTACGACGACGACACGCAGGCACAGGCCGTCCTGTCACGTCTGCCCGGCAACCTCACCGCGACGGTCCATCTGTCGACGGAGGAGGCGGCCGGTGAGGGGCGTGGCGCGGAGATCCTCGCCGAGCTGACCCCGCTGGCCGGCCGCGTGCTGGTGAACGGGTGGCCGACGGGTGTCGCCGTCGCTCCGGCCCAGCATCACGGCGGCCCGTACCCGGCCACGACGTCGACGTCGACGTCCGTCGGCGGGACGGCCATCGAGCGGTGGCTGCGGCCGGTCGCGTACCAGAACGCGCCGCAGGCGCTGCTTCCCGCGGAGCTTCGGGACGAGAATCCGCTGGGGCTGCCGCGGCGGTTCAACGGGCGCCTGGAGCGGTAGTGCCGTAGGGGTGCGGTGAATTGCGGGCTGCCGGTCGGTCGTGGCTGGTCGCGCAGTTCCCCGCGCCCCTGAAATACCTCGACCGGACCTGCGAGAGTCAGGCAATCGACGTGGAACTTCCCGAACTGCCCTTCCCGCTGCGCGCTTACGGGCCGGACGGCGGTTGGTCCCACGAGGACGGTGTGCTCACCGGATGGGCGGGCCCCCGCCAGGACCGCTTCGTGCCGCCCACCGGTGAGGGACTGGACCCCGCCTCCGACGCGCCGCGGCTGCTGGGTGACCCCGTAGGGGACTTCCAGCTGATCGCGCGCGTCACCGTGGGGTTCGCCGGGGCCTTCGACGCGGGGGTGCTCTACGTCCATATCGGTGAGCGGGCCTGGGCCAAGCTGTGTCTGGAGTACTCCCCGGACGTGGCCACCGTCTGCACGGTGGTCACCCGGGGGCACTCCGACGACGCCAACTCCTGGACCGTCGAGGGCAGTTCCGTCTGGCTCAGGGTGAGCCGCACCGGCCGCGCCTTCGCCTTCCACGCCTCCCGCGACGGACAGCGCTGGACCTTCGTCCGGCTCTTCACCCTCGGGGACGAGAAGGAGACCGGCGCGGCCCTGGTCGGGTTCATGGCGCAGTCGCCGATGGGCGAGGGCTGCGTGGTGACGTACGACCACATCGAGTTCCGGCCTAGCTGGCCGAAGGACCTGAGAGACGGCAGCTGAGCGCGAACGTCACCGCCAGCAGGGCCGCGCTGATGACCAGGCTCAGCCGCATCCCCCCGACGAACCCGTCGGAGACCAGCGCTCCGAAGACGGCGATCCCGAGCCCCCCGGACACCTGGCGCGCCGAGTTGAGCACCCCGGCCGCCAGCCCCGCCCGCTCGGCGGGTACGGCGTCCATCATCGCCGCGGTCAGCGGCGGCACCGTCAGGGCGCAGCCCAGCGCCATGGGGACCAGGAGAACGGCCACCAGAGCCGACGGCGTGCCGGCGTCGACGTACAGCAGCATCAGCAGTCCCGCGGCGGCCAGCCCCTGCCCCACCAGCATGGGCAGCCGGGGGCCGTACCGGCCGGCGAGCTTGCCCGCCACCACGTTCGTCACCGCGATCAGCCCGGTCATCGGCAGGAACATCAGTCCCGCCGCCAGCGCGGAGCGCCCCTGGACCTGCTGGAAGAAGAGCGAGAAGACGAACACCATGCTGTAGAAGGCGACGCTGACCGCGGCTCCCGCGGCGACCGTCGCGGTCACGGTCCGGTCGTGGAAGAGCCCGAGCGGGACGACAGGGTGCGGTTGGCGCGCCTCGATCCGGACGAACGCGGCACCGGCGACGACGGCCACCGCCCCCGCGGCCCAGCCCGCCGCCCCGCGCTCGATCACGGCGAACGTCAGCGCCGTCAGGGAAAGCACCGCCGTCACCTGGCCGGGCAGATCCAGCGGTGCCGGACGGCGTTCCGAGCGCGGGGCCCGCACCAGCAGGGCCAGGATGACCAGCCCCACCGGCAGATTGACGAAGAAGATCCCGCGCCAGTCCCAGGCGGTCGTCAGGGCCCCGCCCGCCACCGGGCCCAGCGCCACCGCCACCGAACCCCCGGCCGCCCACAGGGCCACCGCCCGGGCCCGCCCCGCCGGATCGGTGTAGGCCTGCCGCACCAGCGCCAGCGAGGCCGGGAGCACGACGGCCGCCGCCACGCCCTGCACCGTCCGCGCGCCGATCAGGGCAGGCAGGTTCGGCGCCAGCCCGCAGGCCACCGAGGCGAGCGTGAACACCGCGGTGCCCAGCGCGTACGCGCGGCTCGCCCCCGCCCGGTCGGAGAACGCCCCGGTGGACAGCATGAGCGCGGCGAAGGCCAGCGTGTAGGCGTCCACCACCCACTGCAGACCGGACATGCCGCTGCCGAAGGAGGAACCGATCGCGGGCAGCGCCACGTTCACCACGGACGCGTCGAGACAGATCAGCGCGAAGCCGAGCAGGGCGGCGGTGAGGGTGAGGGCGGGTGAGGGCCGGTCGGCGCCCAACTCCTGCTGCCCGACGGCGGGTTCGTCGGCCTGGAAGGTCCGGTTCGTTGACATGGATTACATGCTGCGGAATTCCGGCGACGTACAGTAGTGGCCGGAATGCCATATGCCCGGAGGTTCTGGCCATGCCCCAGTCGGTCGCCCCGCACCGCGTCGTCGTCATCGCGCCCTCGCCCGTGTCGATGTTCAACCTCGCCATCCCGGAGATGCTCTTCGGCAAGGTCGTCAGGGACGGGCGGCCGGGGTACGAGGTGGTGATCTGCACGGCCGAGCCGGGACCGGTGCCCACCACCGGCGGCCTCGATCTGGCCGTGGGGCGCGGTCTCGACGCGGTGCGGGAGGCGGACACGGTGCTGGTGGCGGGCACCGGGGCGCCGTTCGAGCCGGAGGCGCGGATCGTGGCCGCGGTGCGCGAGGCGGCCGCCGACGGCAAGCGGATCGCGGCGCTGTGCACCGGCGCCTTCCAGCTCGCCGAGGCCGGCCTTCTGGAGGGCCGCAGGGCCACGACGTACTGGGCGCACGCCGGGGAACTCCGCAGGCGGTACCCGGGCGTGAACCTGTGCGGAGACGTGCTGTTCGTGCAGGACGGGCCATACCTGACGGCATCCGGCTACGCCGCCGGCATCGACCTGTGCCTGCACATCATCCGCACCGACTACGGCGCCGCCGCGGCCAACCAGGTCGCCCGCCTCGCGCTCGTCGCCCCCGTCCGGCCCGGCGGCCAGGCCCAGTTCACGCAGACCCCGCTGCCGCCCGAGCGCGGCACCGCCTGCGCCGACATCCGCGGCCACGCCATGCGCAACCTCGACAAGCCGCTCACCCTGACCGATCTGGCCCGCCACGCCGGGGTCTCCGTACGCACCCTCACCCGCCGCTTCCACGCCGAGAGCGGGGTCAGCCCCCTCCAGTGGCTGCTCCACCAGCGCGTCGAGCGCGCCAAGGAGCTCCTGGAGACCACCGGCCTGCCCATGGACCGGGTGGCCCGCGAGAGCGGTCTCGGCACGGCCGACTCCCTGCGGGCGCATCTGGTCCGGCGGACCGGACTGACGCCGAGCGCGTACCGGGCGCAGTTCAGCCGCCTGGGAACCACGGCCGCCGGGAGCCGGGGAATGAAACCCGCTGCTTGAACGTTCACGCACCTACGGAGAAAGCCTCCGCACCGCCACGACCTGGAGAGTGCTGCCACCATGCGCGTCGAGATCTGGAGCGACATCGCCTGCCCCTGGTGCTACGTGGGCAAGGCCCGCTTCGAGAAGGCGCTGGAGGCCTTCCCGCACCGTGGACAGGTCGAGGTGGTGCACCGGTCGTTCGAGCTGGACCCCGGCCGCGCCAAGGACGACATCCAGCCCGTGGTCACGATGCTCACCAAGAAGTACGGCATGAGCGAGGCGCAGGCCCGGGCCGGCGAGGAGAACCTCGGTGCGCTGGCCGCCGCCGAAGGGCTGGAGTACCGCACCCACGGCCGCGACCACGGCAGCACCTTCGACATGCACCGTCTCCTCCACCTCGCCAAGGCGCAGGGCCGTCAGGACGCACTCCTCGACCTGTTCTACCAGGCCAACTTCGCCGAGGAGCGGTCCGTCTTCACCGAGGGCGAGGCACGGCTCGTGGAGCTGGCCGTCGCCGCGGGCCTCGACGCCGACGCCGTCCGCGAAGTGCTCGCCGACCCGGCCGCCTACGCCGACGAGGTCCGCGCCGACGAGCGGGAGGCCGCCGAGCTCGGCGCGAACGGGGTGCCCTTCTTCGTCCTCGACCGCAAGTTCGGCGTCTCCGGCGCCCAGCCCGCCGAGGTCTTCGCCCAGGCGCTGACCCAGGCGTGGGGCGAGCGTCCGCCGCTGCGGCTGCTCGACCAGGCGGACGCGCAGGCGTGCGGCCCGGACGGGTGCGCGGTGCCGCAGCACGGAGGAAACACGCAGGTCGGGGCGGACGTATAAGCGTCGCTAAGAGGAATCACGTAAAAATTCGCAATGGACCGGAGGTTGTGGGGGGCTCACAGTGGTCCCATGGAGACCTTCGAGAGCCGCGTCCGTGCCGAGTTCGCCCCGAAGAACACCTATCTGAACACCGCGAGCAGCGGGCTGCTGCCGGCCCGTACCGTCGCGGCCCTGCACGAGGCCGTGCGGCTCAGGGCCGAGGGCCGGCCGCTGGACTCCCTGTTCGCCGACGTGGAGGCCGCCCGGGCCGCCTTCGCCCGGCTGGCCGGTGTCCCGGTCGGCCGGGTCGCGGCCGGGTCCTCGGTCGTGGCGTACACCGGACTGGTCGCCGCCTCGCTGCCCGCGGGCGCCGAAGTCCTCACCGCCGAGGACGACTTCACCTCCGTCGTGAACCCCTTCTACGCCCGCGGCGACCTCAAGGTCCGGGCCGTGCCGCTGGAACGCCTCGCCGAGTCCGTCCGCCACGGCACCGCGCTCGTCGCGGTCAGCTCCGCGCAGTCCGCCGACGGCCGGATCGCCGACCTGCCCGCCCTCCGGGAAGCGGCCCGGGCGCACGGCGCCCGTACGTACCTCGACGTCTCCCAGTCCGCCGGCTGGCTGCCGATCGAGGCCGACACCTACGACTACACCGTCTGCGTCGGCTACAAGTGGCTGCTCGGGCCGCACGGAGTGGGTTTCCTCGTCGTGCCGGAGGACTTCGGCGCCCTGACGCCGATCCTGGCCGGCTGGGTCGCGGGGGAGAACCCCTGGGACAGCTGCTACGGCCCCGTCACCGAACTCGCCCACTCCGCACGGCGTTTCGACCTGCCTCCCGCCCTCTTCTCGTACGCCGGTATGCGCGGCTCCCTCGAACTGATCGAGGAACTCGGCGTGGACGCCGTGCACGCCCACGACCTCGCCCTCGCCGACCGCTTCCGTTCGGGGCTCGCCGGCCTCGGCCGCGAACCGGTGCCCGCACCCGGCTCGGCGATCGTGTCCGTGCCCGGACTGGGCCACCGCCAGCCGGAGTTGGACAGCGCCGGCCTCGGGGTCTCCAACCGAGCGGGAAACCTGCGCGCCTCCTTCCACCTGTACAACACGACGGCCGACGTGGACCGGCTGCTGGAGGTCCTGTCCGGCTGAACCGGTGGCGCCGGCCCGCCCGGGACGCTAGGAAGGGCGCAGGGGTGGTGGTGCCGTTGGAGTCCAGGGGCAAGACGTCCGTCGAACCGTCCGCCGACGCGGAGCTGCACCGGCGGCTGGTCCACGGCGACGAGTCGGCGCTGACGGAGGCGTACACGGCGTACGGCGGGCTGGTGCGGCGGGTGGCCCTGCGGGTCACCCGGACTCCGGCCGCCGCCGAGGACGTGGCGCAGGAGGTCTTCGCCCAGCTGTGGAGCAGGCCGTACGCCTTCGACGCCGGCCGGGGCACCCTGCGCACCTGGCTGTCCCTGCTCGCCCACCGGCGGGCCGTCGACTGGGTGCGCAGCGAGGCCCGGCACCGCAAGGACGCCCGCGCCGACGACCTCGCTCTGCACACCATCCCCGATGCCGCTCCCGGCCCCGACGAGGCGGTCGTCGACCGGGAACGCTCCCTGCTCCTGCACTCCGCGCTCGCCGAACTCCCGCAGTCGCAACGGGAGGTGGTGCACCTCGCCTACTTCGCGGGCCGTACCTACCGGCAGGCCGCCGTCGAACTCGGCATCCCCGAGGGCACCGCCAAGACCCGCCTGCGCAAGGCACTGCGCACCTTGGCCGCGTCCTTGGCGGATGCGCCCGACCCGCCCGACCCGGCGTGGGAGGCAGGCGCATGATGGCAGGCGGGGAACCGCGGCAAGAGCGGGAAGGAGGTGTGCGATGACCACGGATCACGAGGGCGTACGGGACCTGCTGGCCGCCTGGGCCTTCGGCGCCCTGGAACCGGCCGACGAGGAGAGGGTTTCCCGGCACCTGGCCGAGTGCGAGGACTGCGCGGGGGAGGCGGAACGGCTGCGGGAGACGGTACGACTGCTGGACGGACCGCCGCCGGTCGAGCCCTCGCAGCGGCCCGCCGCGCCGCCCGGCGTGCTGCCGCTCGCCCTGCGCGTCCGCCCGCCCGCACCCCGTGTCGCCCCGCACGCCGCCCCCTACGCCGCCGCCGTCGCCGGGCTCAGGGCGCTGCTGCCCGAGGCGGACGGCCGCTGGGGGACCTGGGTGGTGCACGACTGGGACGTGCACGCGACCGTGGCCCACCTCCTCGCCGCGGACGAGCCCCTGGCCGGCCGGCTCGGCGTCGGCACTCGGGTGCCGCCCGCGCCGCCCGCCGACGAGAGCACGGACTGGGAGCAGGTCTGGAACCGGCGTACCGCCCAGGTCATCGCCCACGAGTCGGGCCGTACGCCCGAAGAGACGGTCGCCGACTGGGCCGCCCAGGCGGACGCGCTGCTCGCCACGCCCGAGGCGCGTGATCCCCAACCGGCGGCGTCGGCCGTGACGTTGATGGGGATGCGGCTGCCGGTCGCCGAGCACTTCCTGGTGCGGGCCTTCGAGGTGTGGATCCACACCGACGACATCGGCCGCGCCCTCGGCCTGCCCGTCCCGCCGCCGCCCGAGGCACACCTGTGGCAGCTGGTCCGGCTGGCCGTCCGCGTCCTCGGCCTGGCCCTGGGACCGACCGCGCCGCCGGTGCTGTTCGCGGTCACCGGCGGCGAGGAGTGGGTGCTGGGCTCCGAGGACGAGCCCGTACGCGCCGAACTCGCCCTGAACCCCGTCGACTTCTGCCTCCTGGTCGGCGGACGGTACGCACCCGACGAGGTGCCGCGGGGCGCCGACGGGGACGCGGAGGCCGTACGGAACGTGCTGGAGCGGGCGGCGTCACTCGCCTGGCTGTGACACCGCCCGCTCCCCGAGGACCTATCGCACCGGCGTGAAGTCCCTGGCCCCGATGAACTCCGGCCGGCGCACCGGCGCCGCGAACGGCTCGACCGCCTCGTTCTCCACGCTGTTGAACACGATGAAGACGTTGCTGCGCGGGAAGGGCGTGATGTTGTCGCCCGAGCCGTGCATGCAGTTGCAGTCGAACCAGGTCGCCGAACCGGCCTTGCCGGTGAACAGCTTGATGCCGTACTGGCTCGCCATGGCGGTCAGCGCCTCGTCGGACGGCGTGCCCGCGTCCTGCATCTGCAGCGACTTCTTGTAGTTGTCCTTCGGAGTGGCCCCCGCACACCCGAGGAACGTACGGTGCGACCCCGGCATGATCATGAGACCGCCGTTGGTGTCGTAGTTCTCGGTGAGCGCGATCGAGACCGACACCGTGCGCATGTTCGGCAGACCGTCCTCGGCGTGCCAGGTCTCGAAGTCGGAGTGCCAGTAGAAGCCGCTGGCGCCGAAGCCGGGCTTGACGTTGATCCGCGACTGGTGGACGTACACGTCCGAGCCGAGGATCTGCCGGGCCCGGCCGACGACCCGTTCGTCGCGCACGAGGTTCGCGAAGATCTCGCTGATCTTGTGCACCTCGAAGACGGACCGGATCTCCTGGGTCCGCGGCTCGACGATGGACCGCTCGTCGGCCCGGATCGCGGGATCCGTGACGAGCCGCTCCAACTCGCTGCGGTACAGGGGAACTTCGTCCGGGCCGATGAGCTGGTCGACGGCGAGGAAGCCGTCACGCTCGAAGGACTGCAGCCCGGCGTGGGCGATCGGGCCGGGCGTTCCGGGCGCGGACCACACGACCGGGTCCTTGCGCTCGGTGGCCACCTCGGTGGCGCCACGACTGGGATAGAGATCGGGGATCCTGGTGGCGGTCGTCATGGTGATGTCACACCTCCTCGGGTTCGGTGAGCAACGGGTAGACACCGTTCTCGTCGTGGTCCTCCCGGCCGGTCACGGGCGGGTTGAAGACACAGATGCAGCGGAAGTCCTTCTTGATCCGCATCGTGTGCCGCTCGTGGCCGTCGAGCAGGTACATGGTCCCGGGCGTGATCGCGTACTTCTGCCCGGTCTCGTCGTCGGTGAGCTCGGCCTCGCCCTCGACGCACACGACGGCCTCGACGTGGTTCGCGTACCACATCGACGTCTCCGTACCCGCGTACAGGACCGTCTCGTGCAGGGAGAAGCCGACCTTCTCCTTGGCGAGGACGATGCGTTTGCTCTCCCAGGTGCCGGACTCGGCCTTCACGTGCCGGTCGGTGCCTTCGAGGTCCTTGAACGAACGGACGATCACGGTGCTGCGATGCCTCCTAGGTGGATGTGCTGATGGGTGGGGCCCGAAGGGCTCAGGCGGTCTCGCGGACGGCACGGGCGAGGATGCTCAGCCCGGCGTCCAGTTCCTCGGGCGTGATGGTGAGCGCCGGCAGCAGCTTCACGACCTCGCTCTCCGGGCCCGACGTCTCGATGAGCAGCCCGAGTTCGAAGGCGCGGTGCGCGATCTTGCCGGCCCGCTCCTTGTCGTGGAACTCCATGCCCCACACGAGCCCGCGTCCCCGGTACTCCTTCACGTCGGCGGGGTTCTCCTCGGTGATGGAGATGAACGCCTGCTCGACCTGCTCGCCGCGCTTGCGGGTCTGCTTCTCCATCACGGAGCCGTCCGCCCAGTACGCCTCCAGCGTGGCGGTGGCCGTGACGAAGGCGGGGTTGTTGCCGCGGAAGGTGCCGTTGTGCTCGCCCGGCTCCCAGATGTCCAGCTCGGGCTTGAACAGGCACAGCGACATGGGCATGCCGTAGCCGCTGATGGACTTGGACACGGTGACGATGTCGGGCGTGATGCCGGCCTCCTCGAAGGAGAAGAAGGCGCCCGTACGTCCGCAGCCCATCTGGATGTCGTCGACGATGAGCAGCATGTCCTGCCGCCGGCACAGCTCGGAGAGCGCGCGCAGCCACTCCGGACGCGCGACGTTGATGCCGCCCTCGCCCTGCACGGTCTCCACGATCACCGCGGCGGGCTTGTTGAGCCCGGAGCCCTGGTCCTCGAGCAGTCGCTCGAACCAGAGGAAGTCCGGGACCTTCCCGTCGAAGTAGTTGTCGAACGGCATCGGCGTCCCGTGGACGAGCGGGATGCCCGCGCCGGCCCGCTTGAAGGCGTTGCCGGTCACGGCGAGCGAGCCGAGCGACATGCCGTGGAAGGCGTTGGTGAAGGACACGATCGCCTCGCGCCCCTTCACCTTCCGCGCCAGCTTCAGCGCGGCCTCCACGGCGTTGGTGCCCGTCGGCCCGGGGAACATGACCTTGTACGGCAGGTCGCGCGGCCGCAGCACGAGGTTCTGGAAGGACTCCAGGAAGGCCCGCTTGGCGGTGGTCGACATGTCGAGACCGTGCGTGACGCCGTCCCGCTCCAGGTAGTCGATCAGCGCCCGTTTGAGAACGGGGTTGTTGTGGCCGTAGTTGAGCGAGCCCGCTCCGGCGAAGAAGTCGAGGTACTCGTGGCCGTCCTCGTCGTACATGCGGCTGCCCTGCGCACGGTCGAAGACGGTGGGCCAGCCGCGGCAGTAGCTGCGCACCTCGGACTCGACGGTCTCGAAGACACTGAGGTCGGGCTGGGTGATGGTCACGACGAATCGCTCCTCGTTGCGTGGCGGGTTGCGTGGGGGTCAGGCGGCGGGAGTGAGGGACAGGGGCCCGATGCGGTACAGGACTTCGGGGTCGTGCGGGCCGTCGGGGAACACGCCGGCGTCGAACAGCACCTCGCGCTCCAGGCGGGCGCCGTGACGCTCGGCGAACGACGTGAACAGCCGCTCGGAGGCGGTGTTGCCCGGCGTGATGGTGGTCTCGACGCCGGTCACCCCGCGTTCGGCTGCGGTGCGCGCGACCAGCCCGTCCAGCAGGGCGGCGGCGAGCCCGCGCCCGCGGTGCGACTCGTCCACGGCCACCTGCCAGACGAGCAGGGTGCCGGGGCGGTCCGGCCGGACGTAGCCGGTGACGAAGCCGACCGGCTCGCCGTGCTCGTCGCGAGCGACGGCCGACGTGGCGGCGAAGTCGCGACACCACAGCAGATAGCTGTAGGACGAGTTCAGGTCGAGAACCTTCGAGTCCCTTGCCATCCGCCACAGCGCGGCTCCGTCCGCCACCACCGGGCGGTCGATTTGCAGGTCTGCTTGTGCGGCAGTCATGCCCAGTGAATTTACCGAGGGAAATTGAAAAATGCATCGCCGGATGGGGTTACGTCCGGGCGCTGTTTATGTTATCCGCGCGGGTGCATGCGAAAGAATGTGGCGATTTGAACGGAAAATAGGGGGCGAAATGGACAGTGTGTGTAACGCGTCACAGCCATGTAATCCCCACGAGATCTGCCCGAATTCCACCGATGGGCGTTCGCGGAATCTTTGCGTTTAGGTCGAGAAAAAGCGGGCAGAAGAATACGGGAAGCTGCACGTAAAAGAATACCCGGAATTCTCTCGGAATTAGGCTCCGGTTACTCCGTCGATCCGTTCCCGCAGAATGTCGGCGTGCCCGTTGTGGCGCGCGTACTCCTCGATCATGTGGATGTACACCCATCGCAGACTGACCTCGGCGCCGGCCATGAACCCGTCGGCGATCCGCCCCACGTCGTCCAGCGACCGCCCCGCACACAGCTCGTCCCCGCGCGCGACCTCCCGCCGCCACACCGCCAGCGCCTCGTCGAGCCCCCGCTCCGGATCGAGGACGTGCCCGTTCCCCTCCCCGTGCAACGGCGGTACGTCCTGCCCCGCGGCCACCCGCTGGAACCAGTTCCGCTCCACCTCCGCGAGGTGCCGCACCAGCCCGAGCAGCGTGAGCGACGACGGCTGCGCGGACGCCCTGCGCACCTGCGCGTCGTCCAGCCCCGCGCACTTCAGCTCCAGCGTGGCCCGGTGGAAGGCGAGCCAGCTCTCCAGCATGGGGCGCTCGTCGCCGGTCAGAAGGGGAACGGGGCGGCCGTCGGGGAGAGTTGAGGGAGTGTCTGTGGTCATGAACCGAGCATGCCACGGGGGTTCGCGGCCGGTCCGGCCTTCGGGAACGAGGCGCCTTTGGCCGAGGCGGGGGTCAGCCGGCGACTACCGCCACGCACCCTCGACCGCCCGCAGCGCCCCCTCCACGTCCACACTCAGTCCCTGGTCACGCAACGCGGCCCCCAGGGCCGCCAGACTCGCCCGCACCGCCCCCTGCGTGGCGTCCGCCCCGTAGTGGTTCACCCGGATCATCTCCTTGGCCAGCGCACCCCCGCCCGCCACCAGCGGCACCGCCGGGTCCGACTCCAGGGCCCGGGCCACCAGCTCCGACGCCACCACCCCCGAAGGCGCCCTCAGCGTCGTGGCGACAGGCGCGGCCTCCGCGTCCTCGTACACGTACGGCTCCAGGCCCGCGCCCAGCGCCCGTGCCCCGGCCCGCGTCGCCGCGGCGGCGCGCCGGTGCCGGTCCATCACGGTGTCCGGCCCGGCCGCCTCGATCCGCTCGACGCACGCCTCCAGCGCGAGCATCTCCAACTGCGCCGGCGCGTGCGGCAGCGCCGTGCGGCCGCCGTCTGTCCACCTCTCCTTCCAGTCCAGCAAGGAGAGGTACGACCGTCGCGGGGCCCCCGGATTCGCGGCCATCCGCGCCCACGCCCGCTCGCTCACCGACACGGCCGAGACCCCCGCGGGCCCGCCCATCGCCTTCTGCGCCCCGATCACGCACAGGTCGACGCCCCACGCGTCCGGCAGCACCGGCTCCGCGCCGATGGAGGCGACGGCGTCCAGGTAGAACAGCGCACCGTGGCGCCGTACGACCTCGCCGATCTCCGCGACCGGGTTGGTGTTGCCGGTCGCGGCCTCGGCGTGCACCAGGGACACGAAGTCGATCTCCGGATGCTCGGCGAAGGCGTCCCGGATCTGTTCGGCGGTGACGGCCGTGTGGAAGGGCACCGCCAGGTCGATGACCCGCGCGCCGCAGTCGCGCAGCCAGTCGCCGAAGGTCTGCCCGTACGGACCGGTGATGACGTTCAGCGCCGTGGTGCCCGGTCCGGCGGTGGAACGGATCGCACCCTCCAGCGGCAGCAGTGCCTCGCCCTGCATGATCACCACGTCCTGTCGGGTGCTCAGCAGACGCGCCACGCGGTCCTCGATCGACGCGAAGTGCGCCGCGGTCAACGGGGCCAGATCCAGGAACGGATGCGTCACGGCAGTGCTCTCTTCACTCACGGGGCGACGACTCCCTCACGGGGCAACGACTCCCACCCATGGGGCAACGACTCCCACTCGCGGGGTAACGAGTGTCACTCACGGGGTAGACGAGACGAGGGTAACCGCCCTCCGCCGCCCTTCTCCGGCCGATGACTTCTCAGGCCGGACGGACCCGCAACCATTGGTTTGATTTGAGGAACCCAAAGTTCTCCTTATAATCTCAAGCCTCTGACGTCATAGTTCCCCCATAGGAAGGCCCGCCGTGAACACGCCCCTCGGTCGCCGGACCCGCGTCCTGGCTGCCATCACCGCGACGGCCGGGCTGGTGCTCGTGTCCGCCTGCACGTCCACCGACGACGGCGGCAGCGGCTCGAAGACCGCCGCCGGCGGGGTCGAGCTGGTCAGGGCCGGCCAGCTCACCACGTGCACGCACCTGCCCTACCCGCCCTTCCAGTCGGAGATCGACGGCAAGGTGCAGGGCTTCGACGTCTCACTGATCGACCTGGCCGCCAAGGACCTGGGCGTGAGGCAGGACATCCTCGACCAGCCCTTCGAGAACTTCAAGACCGGCGGGTCCCTCAACGCCGGCCAGTGCGACCTCGCCGCGGCCGGCATGACCATCACCGAGGAACGCAAGAAGAACGTCGACTTCTCGGACCCGTACTTCGACGCCACGCAGGCCGTCCTGGTCGACAAGAACGCCGGGGTCGGCTCCCTCGCCGACGTGAAGTCCAAGAAGGTGAAGCTCGGCGCCCAGGCGCAGACCACCGGCGAGGACTACGCGAAGGGCCAGGGCTTCGACCCGGTCTCCTTCGAGTCCTCCGACGCCGTCCTCAACGGACTGCGCTCCGGCCAGGTCAAGGCCGTCATCATCGACTACCCGGTCGTCCAGGGCTGGCTGAAGGGCAAGGCCAACGCCGACGCCTTCAAGGTGGTCGACAACCTCAACACCGGTGAGCAGTACGGCTTCACGGTGAAGAAGGGCAACACCAAGCTCCTCGCCGCGATCAACAAGGCCATCGCGGACGCCAGGGCCGACGGCACGTACAAGAAGCTCTACGAGCAGTGGATCGGCCCGTACGACGAGACCGCGGCCTCGCCGTCCGCGTCATGAGTGACGCCACCAAGCTCGAAGTCCCGCCCCGCAGAAAAGGTCTGACCAGGCGTCAGAAGCGCAGCCTGTCCCGCGGCATTCAGTACGCCGTCTTCGCCGCCGCCGTGATCGCCTTCGCGGTCTCGGCGGACTGGGGGCGGCTGAAGAACCAGTTCGCGCAGGCCGACATCGCCGAGCAGATGTTCCCGGACGTCATCACGCTGGCGCTGAAGAACACCGTGCTCTACACCCTGTCCGGCTTCGTCGTCGGCCTGGTGCTCGGCATGGTCATCGCGCTGATGCGGCTGTCGTCGGTCGGGCCGTACCGCTGGTTCGCCGGCGTGTACATCGAGATCTTCCGCGGCCTGCCCGCCCTGCTGATCTTCATCTTCATCGGCGTCGCCGTCCCGCTCGCCTTCCCGGGCACGGAGATCATCGGCGGCACCTACGGCAAGGTCGCCCTCGCGCTCGGGCTGGTCGCCGCCGCGTACATGGCGGAGACGATCCGCGCGGGCATCCAGGCGGTCCCCAAGGGCCAGATGGAAGCGGCCCGTTCCCTGGGCTTCTCACCCGCACGCGCGATGGTCTCGATCATCATCCCGCAGGCGTTCCGGATCATCCTGCCGCCGCTCACCAACGAGTTGGTCCTGCTCTTCAAGGACTCCTCGCTGGTGCTGTTCCTCGGCGTCACCCTGGAGGAGCGCGAACTGTCCAAGTACGGCCGCGATCTGGCCAGCACGACCGCCAACTCCACGCCGATCCTCGTCGCCGGCCTGTGCTACCTGCTGGTCACGGTCCCGCTCGGCTTCGTCGTGCGCCGGATGGAGACGAAGGCCCAGGAGGCCGTGAAATGAGCGAGAGGATTCCTGGGGCGCACCCGGAGATCGACGTACGGGCCCTGCACAAGTCCTTCGGCGACAACGAGGTGCTGCGCGGCATCGACCTGAAGATCGACCGGGGCGAGGTCGTGTGCGTGATCGGGCCGTCGGGCTCGGGCAAGTCGACGCTGCTGCGATGTGTGAACCTCCTGGAGGAGCCGACCGGGGGACAGGTCTTCGTCGGCGGCACCGAGCTGACGGACCCGGACGTCGACATCGACGCCGCACGCCGCCGTATCGGCATGGTCTTCCAGCAGTTCAACCTCTTCCCGCACCTGTCGGTGACCGAGAACCTCACGCTGCCGCAGCGCAGGGTGCTCCGGCGCGGCAAGGCGGAGGCCTCCCGGATCGCCGCCCAGAACCTGGAGCGGGTGGGACTGTCCGAGAAGGCGAACGCCTACCCCTCCTCCCTCTCCGGCGGCCAGCAGCAGCGCGTCGCGATCGCCCGCGCGCTGGCGATGGGCCCGGAGGTCATGCTGTTCGACGAGCCGACGTCGGCGCTCGACCCCGAACTGGTGGGGGACGTCCTGGCGGTGATGCGCAGACTGGCGAACGAGGGCATGACGATGATGGTCGTCACCCACGAGATGACCTTCGCGCGCGAGGTCGCCGACCGGGTCGCCTTCATGGACGGCGGAGTGATCGTCGAGGACGGCACCCCCGAGCAGGTCATCACCGGCCCCCGCCACGAACGCACCCGCCACTTCCTCTCCCGCCTCCTCGACCCGGCGATGGCCGAGGTGGAGGAGGAGACGTCGGACCAGGTGGGCGGCAGGGACTGAAGAGGGCATACGTTCCTCTGTCGGTCAGAGCCCGCGAAGCGGCATCATTCGGGCATGACGACTCTCGACGACACGGCCGGCTCCGGAGCCGGCACCGCGCTGCCCTCGCTGCCGGAGGACTGGGAACGCTGCCTCGCCGTGGCCGCGCACCCGGACGACATCGAGTACGGGGCGGCGTCCGCCGTGGCCCGGTGGACGGCTCAGGGCAAGCAGGTCACCTACCTGCTGGTCACACGGGGCGAGGCCGGCATCGACGGACTGCCCCCGCACGAGGCGGGCCCGCTGCGCGAGGCCGAGGAGCGGGCCGGAGCCCGAGAAGTGGGCGTGGAAACGGTCGAGTTCCTCGACCACCGCGACGGGAGCATCGAGGACGGGCCGGCCCTGCGCCGCGACCTCGTGCGGGCGATCCGCCGGCACCGGCCCGAGGTCGTGGTGACGGGCGCGTACACCGTGCGGATGGTCGCCGGAGTCGTCAACCAGGCCGACCACCGCGTGGTCGGCCTCGCCGCCCTCGACGCCTCGCGGGACGCGGGCAACCGGTGGATCTTCCCGGAGCTCGCCGACGAAGGGCTCGAGCCCTGGGGCGGAGTCCGCTTCGTGTGCTTCGCCGGCGCCGAGCGGCCCACCCACGGCGTGGACGTGACGGGCGCACCACTGGAGCGGGGCATCGCCTCGCTCACCGCCCACGCCGAGTACACCAGGGGCCTCGGTGCCCAGGCCTTCGAGCCCCGCCCGTTCCTGACCTGGTCGGCCCGACAGGCCGGGCGCGCGCTCGGTACCGAGGCCGCGGTCCTCTTCGACGTGTTCCCGCTCGCCTTCGAGGGACCACCACCCTGGGAGCAGTGACGCCGGGGCTGGCTAAGGTGCGGTGCATGAGTGATCGCACGGTGCTGCGCGTGAAGGGGCGGATCCTGGTCGGCCCGGACGAGGTCCGGGACGAGCTGTGGATCATCGATGGCCGGATCTCCTACGACCGCCCCGTCGCCGCCCGTGACATCCGCACGATGTCGGGCTGGGCGCTGCCGGGCCTGGTCGACGCGCACTGCCACGTCGGCCTGGGCCCGCACGGGCCGGTCGACGTCGACGTCGCGGAGAAGCAGGCGCTGACCGACCGCGAGGCCGGCACCCTGCTGATCCGCGACGCGGGCTCCCCCTCCGACACCCGCTGGACCGACGACCGCGAGGACCTGCCGAAGATCATCCGCGCGGGCCGGCACATCGCCCGCACGCGCCGCTACATCCGGGGCTTCGCCCACGAGATCGAGCCGGACGACCTGGTGGCGTACGTCGCCCAGGAGGCCCGGCGCGGCGACGGCTGGGTGAAGCTGGTCGGCGACTGGATCGACCGCGAGGTGGGCGACCTGGCACCCAGTTGGCCGCGAGAGGCCGCCGAGGCGGCGATCGCGGAGGCCCACCGTCTGGGCGCCCGCGTCACCGCCCACTGCTTCGCCGAGAACTCGCTCCGTGACCTGGTCGAGTCCGGCATCGACTGCATCGAACACGCCACGGGCCTGACGGACGACCTGATCCCGCTGTTCGCCTCGCGAGGGGTGGCGATCGTCCCGACCCTGGTCAACATCGCCACGTTCCCGCGGCTGGCCGAGGGCGGCGAGTCCCGGTTCCCCCGCTGGTCCGCCCACATGCGCCGCCTGCACGAACACCGCTACGACACGGTCCGGGGCGCCTACGACGCCGGCATCCCGGTCTTCGTCGGCACGGACGCCGGCGGCACGCTTCCCCACGGCCTGGTCGCGGCGGAGGTCGCGGAACTGGTGACGGCCGGTATCCCGCCGTTGAAGGCCCTCGCGGCGACGACCTGGGACGCCCGGCAGTGGCTGGGCCGCCCCGGCCTGGAGGAGGGCGCGGCGGCGGACCTGGTGGTGTACGAACAGGACCCCCGCACGGACGTCCGCGTGCTCGCGGACCCACTGCGGGTGGTGCTGAACGGTCGGGTGACGGCCTGAGGTTCGCTGAAAGAATGGCAGGCGTGATCGAACCGGGCGAACATCGACCTGGGTGAGTTCCTGTCCACCTGGTACGGCCCTCCGGCCAGGGACGCGACGCCGCTGCCGGATTCCTGCGTGTGGCTGCCCCGCCCGCTGCGGGACTGGCATGAGCTGGCCGCACGGTGGGACGTGCCGCTCGAGTCGTGACGACGATGATCCCGCCCGAGCGGATCGGGGTCGCCGACGGCAGGGCCGTCTTCATGGTGGACACCACCGGCGACTGGCGCTGGTGTTTCGACCCGGAGAATCCGCACGCCGTGTACGGCGCGGAACTCCACGAGCCCTGGGAGCGGAACCCCGAGCGGCTCGAGGACTTCCTCGTGCACCGCGCGGTGGCGGAGGTGCTCCACGGGGCCCCGCCACGCTGCGCGCGTTCGACGTCCCGGACGAGGCCCTGCGGGGACATCCTCGGCTCGATGGAGGAAGCGGCGTTCGGCGCCTGGCGCCGGCCGACACCGGGGTACCGGACCTTCATGGGGGACCACGTGGTGGTGAGGAGGCGGCCGCGGGTCTTGCCTCGCCCGTGCGGGCCGGGGTCGAGGGAGCGGTGCCGATGATCAACGCCGTGGCCGGTGCCGACAAGGGTGGCGCGCAGACGGAGACGGCGGAGGCGGAGACGTGAAGGTGCCCGGCGTGGGCGAGGTCCGCCTCGACCCCTCCAAGACGGAGACGACGACGCGTACCGCGGCCGCGACGGCCCTCGAACTCAAGGTGTCCGTCAACCCGTTGGAACTGAACGTGGCCGAGGTGACCGGCGCTCTGACCCTGGCGAAGGCGACCTGCGAGGCACCCCCGGCGCCTTCGAAGGCCCCCGCCGCGCCCGGCGGCACGGCCCCGGCAGCCGACGTGAAGCCGCAGGGCACCCCGGCCGAAGCGGGGTTGGCGCGGACCGGCGGCAGCTCGATGACGCCGTACCTCGCGGGCGGCGCGTTCGCGCTGGTCGTGGCGGGTGGGGGAGCGGTGGTGCTGGCGCGCCGCGGCCGCGGCTGACCGGCCGGGCAGGTTCGGCAGTCAACAGCCCTTCTGTGTCAGACCTGTTGACTGCCGAATGAAAACGTTTTAACTTCCCCTCACTCCGACATCGAGACTCGAGGGGGACCCGTGGTCGCTGTCCTACGGGAACGCGCAGGTACGGAGGAGGTTGACACAACTCGCCGTCGAACCAGTGGTGAACATCCGCGACGAAAACGTTTGCAGAGCCGTGGTCTCATCCTGCTTCTGCTGCCCGGTCTCGCCTACTTCCTGCTGTTCCACTACGGCGCCCTGGCCGGCAATGTCATCGCCTTCAAGGAGTACGTCCCCTTCGACGGACTCTGGGGCAGTCCGTGGGTCGGACTCGGCAACTTCCAGCGGATGTTCGAGGACGGCGCCTTCTGGGACGCGGTGCTCAACACCGTCTGGATCGCCGTCCTGCAACTGGCCTTCTACTTCCCCGTGCCGCTCGCCCTCGCCCTGCTCCTGCACAGCCTCACCTGGAGCTCGGTGCGCCGGTTCGTGCAGTCGGTGGCCTACCTGCCGCACTTCATCTCGTGGGTGATCGTCGTCGCCCTCTTCCAGCAGCTGCTCGGCGACACCGGCCTGCTCAACTCCTCGCTGGACGGCATGGGGTTGAGCACCGTCGACATCATCGGCAACCCCGACGCCTTCAAGCCGCTCACCGTCGCCCAGGTCATCTGGAAGGACGCCGGCTGGGGCACGATCATCTTCCTCGCCGCGCTGGCCACGGTGGACGAGCAGCAGTACGAGGCCGCCGCGATCGACGGCGCCGGGCCCTGGCGGCGCTTCTGGCACGTCACGCTGCCCGCGATCCGCCCGGTGATCGTGCTGCTGCTCATCATGCGGCTCGGCGACATCCTCTCCGTCGGCTTCGAGCAGATGCTGCTGCAGCGCGACGCGGTCGGCCCGGAGGCCGCCGAGATCATCGACACCTTCGTCTACTACCAGGGCATCGTCGGCGGCGACTACGGATTCGCCGCCGCCGCGGGCCTGTTCAAGGGCTTGATCGGGGCCCTCCTCGTCTACGCCGCCAACAAGGTCGCCCACCGCCTCGGCGAACAGGGGGTCTACAAGTGAGTGCCCGTACCCGCACCCCCGTCCGGCCCGGCTGGATGGAGAGGCCGAAGCCGCTCACCCAGGCCGCCAAAGCCCTCGCGCTCGTCGCGGTCGTGCTGCTGGTCTGCGTGCCGTTCCTCGTCATCGTGTCGACCTCGCTGGCCTCCACCGACGAGGTCGTCGACAACGGCGGCTGGGTGCTGTGGCCGACCGAACCCTCGCTCGACGCCTACCGCGACATCCTCGACGGCGGCATCGTCACCCACGCCCTCGGCGTCAGCGCCGGCGTCACGATCGTCGGCACCCTGCTCAGCCTCGCCTGCACGGTGACCCTCGCCTACGCCCTGTCCCGCCCCGGTGTCTTCGGCGGCAAACCGGTCCTGCTCCTCATCCTGTTCACCTTCCTCTTCCCGCCCGGCATGATCCCCAGCTTCCTGCTGGTCAAGGAACTGGGCCTGCTGGACAGTTACGCCTCCCTGGTCCTGCCCGTCCTGGTCAACGTGTTCAACCTCGTCGTCCTGCGCGGCTTCTTCCAGGGCATCCCCGAGGAGCTGTACGAGGCCGCACGGCTCGACGGGGCGGGCGACTGGCGGGTGCTGTTCTCGGTCGTCCTGCCGCTGTCCAAGGCCGCGCTCGCCGTGGTCGGCCTGTTCTACGCGGTGTCGTACTGGAACTCCTGGTTCTACGCCTCCCTCTACCTGGAGAGCGACCACTGGCCCCTGCAACAGGTGCTGCGCACCTACGTGGTGGCAGGTTCCGGGCTCACCGACGCGACGACCGGCGAGGGCACGATCACCGCCCCGCAGACCGTGCAGATGGCGGTGCTGGTGATCGCCACCGTGCCGATCCTGCTGGTCTACCCGTTCCTGCAGAAGTACTTCACGAAGGGCGTGCTCACGGGCGCCATCAAGAGCTGACACGGCACGGCCCCAGAGAACTGACACATCATCCAGAGCCGCGTTCGGAAAGGTCACCTGCCCATGCCCAGCATCTCCCGACGCACCCTGCTGCGTTCCGCCGCCGCAGTCGGCGCCGCCGTCTCCGCCCCCACCCTGCTGACCGCCTGCTCCACCGGCTCGGGCGACAGCGACGTCTCCAACGCGGGCAAGAAACTCGCCCCCTGGCCCGCCCACCGTCCCACCACCGGCCCCAAGCCGGACCTCGCCCCCACCGACGCCGGAGTCCAGGCCGGATACACCGCCTACCCCTCCGACCTGGTCAGGTCCGTCTCCCGCACCCCGGGCGACGGCTCCACCGTCAAGGTCATGTCGGTGTCGTTCGGCACCCCGCCCAAGCCCGCCTCCGCGAACCGGTTCTGGGCCGCCGTCGAGAAGGCCCTCGGCGTGAAGATCGAGTACACGATCGTCTCCCAGGCCGACTACCAGAAGAAGATGGCCACCGTGATGGCCGGCGACGCCGACACCCTCCCGGACATCATCAACCTCTTCTCCGGGTTCGTGCTGCCCCGCGAGGCCGAGTTCGTGCAGCGGCGGGCGGAGGACCTCACGCCGTACCTGTCCGGCGAGGCGATCACCGACTACCCCAACCTCGCGAACATCCCCACCCATGCCTGGCGCGACATGGGCCGCATCGGCGGCCGGATCTTCGGCATCCCGCTGGAGCGCCCGCTGCCCGGCTCCACCCTCTGGCTCAACCAGGGCATGTTCGCCGACGCCGGCATGACGGAGGGCTGGAGCGCCGACGACTTCGCCGCCGTCGCGAAACGGGCGACCAGCGGGCGGACGTACGCGCTCGGCGCCGCCCAGGGCTCCCTCTTCGGCAACGCCGCGCACTCCGCCGCCCACAACGCACCCCAGGAGTGGGCCGTCAGCAAGGACGGCACCTTCCTGCCGGGCTGCGCCGACGAACGCTACAAGGCCTCGATCGCCTTCCAGTCCCGGCTGCGCAAGGACGGCTCCTACCACCCGGACGCCACGTCCGTCTCCCAGATCGACCTCACCACCCTCTACTACAACGGCACGGTCGGCTCCATGCAGGACGGCTTCGGCGCCTACCTGCCCAAGTACCGGGAGTCACAGGGCAAGTTGACCCCGGCCGCCGCGCTCCCGTACAGCGTCGGCGGAGAAGCCGGCGGCATCGTCGCGGCCCGCCGCTCCTTCGGCTACACGGTGCTCAAGAAGGCCAAGAAGGAACGCGTCGAGCTGCTGCTGCGCATCCTCGACTACCTCGCCGCGCCCTTCGGCAGCCAGGAGTGGGAACTCGTCCACTACGGCCTCGAGGGCACCCACTTCACCCGCGGCAAGGACGGTTCACCACAGCCCACCAAGCTCGGCGAGGTGGAGAACAACACCAACCTGCCGCTGAAGTACCTCGCCGAAGGCCCCCAGGTGCTGTTCGTGCCGGGCATGCCCGACGCCGTGCGGGCGCTGCACGCCTGGCAGCTCAAAACCGTCCCGCACGCCGTCCGCAACGCCTCCTACGGCCTGCAGTCCCGGACGAAGAACGCCCAGGGCACCACGCTCAAGGCGCTCCTCGACGACACCGTCACCGGCATCGTCGCCGGGCGCCTGTCGTTGTCGGAGTGGGACGGGGCGGTGAAGAAGTGGCGGGCGCGGGGCGGCGACAGAATGGCCGAGGAGTTCGCGAAGGACTACGCGGCCAACACGTGACGGCTGCCGGTGGAAGAGGAGCGCGGGGGATGGGGAACGGCATGGGGTCCAAGCGGCGGGTCACGATCAGAGAGGTCGCGGAGCGGGCGGGCGTGTCGATGGCCACCGCCTCCCGCGCGCTCAGCGGCAACCACCCGGTGCCGCCCGCGACCAGGGCCCGCGTCCTGCGCGCCGCCCGCGACCTCGACTACGTCGCCAACGCGCACGCGCGCGCCCTGGTCGGCGGCGGCCGCAAGATGGCCGCGGTCGTCGTCCGCCAGGTGACCAGCCCGTTCTACGCCCAGGTCGCCGAGGGCGTCGAGGCGGAGGCCGCCGACCGCGGCTGGCTGTGCGTGGTCGGCGCGACCGGCGGGGACCCGCAGCGCGAGATGGAGTTCGTGCAGCTCATGCGGGAGGAGGGGGCCCGGCTGGTGATCCTGGTCGGCGGGGTCGTCGAGGACGACGCGTATCGCTCGCGCGTGGCGCACTACGCTCAGGCCCTCGATGCCACCGGCGCCCGGCTCGTGCTGTGCGGCCGGCCCGCCCCGGACCCCGACATCCCCGCGCTGGTCGTCGAGTTCGACAACGAGGCGGGGGCGCGGGCGATCACCGGGCACCTGCTGTCGGCCGGCCACCGCCGGATCGTCTTCCTCGGCGGACTGCCCGGCAACACCGCCCTCGACGCCCGCGTCACCGGCTACCGCGCCGCGCTCGCCGAGCACGGGCTGCCGGCGAGCGCCGCGCACGTCGTCGACTGCGGCCTGGGCCGCGCGGCCGGGCTGCACGCGATGACCGAACTCCTCAAGGAGGAAAGGGAGTTCACGGCGGTCTTCGCCGGGGACGACATGGTCGCCGCCGGGGCTCTGCGCGCCATCGCCGACGCGGGACTGAGGGTCCCCGACGACATCTCCGTCGTCGGCTACAACGACATCCCCCTCGCCGAGGACTTCAACCCGCCGCTCACCACCGTCCGCACCCCCGCCGAGGAACTCGGCCGCGCCGCCGTCCGCATCGCCCTGCGCGACCCCGACCACGCCGCCGGCAGCCACCACCTCCTCGGCACCCACATCGTCGTACGCCGCAGCGTTGCCCCGCCCCCGGCCACCGCCGCATGAAAGGGCAACCGACGCCAGGGGTCGTGCGCCGCAGCACTGCCGTCCCGGCCGCCCACCGACCGAAAGGACCTGCTCCCCCCTGTCCCTCGCCGTAAGCCGGGCGTTGCCCCCGCCCTCCGGCCATCGCCGGATGAAAGGGCAACCGACGCCAGGGGTCGTGCGCCGCAGCACTGCCGTCCCGGCCGCCCACCGACCGAAAGGACCTGCTCCCCCCTGTCCC
>NZ_JBVIPA010000017.1:50590-75465 GCF_055578365.1 Streptomyces sp. NPDC033131 | reverse complement strand
GCCGCAGCACTGCCGTCCCGGCCGCCCACCGACCGAAAGGACCTGCTCCCCCCTGTCCCTCGCCGTAAGCCGGGCGTTGCCCCCGCCCTCCGGCCACCGCCGGATGAAAGGGCAACCGACGCCAGGGGTCGTGCGCCGCAGCACTGCCGTCCCGGCCGCCCACCGACCGCAAGGACCTGCTCCCCCCTGTCCCTCGCCGTAAGCCGGGCGTTGCCCCCGCCCTCCGGCCACCGCCGGCTGAGAGGGGAACCGACCCCACACCGTCGCTCACACCGGCGCCCAGGGCGTCGGGTGCCGCGGCGTCGCCGCCCCGGACACCACCGAATCACCAAGGACCCGCTCCCACATCCATCGTCGTACGCCGCAGCGTGGCTCCGCCCCGCTCCGCCTGCCCGCCCGCCTCCGGTCCACGAGCGCCCGCCTGGCACCCCACGCCGTATGCCGCAGCGTCACCCGCACACGGCAGCCGTTCACCGACGGGGACCTGCGTCCACATCGCCCACCGCCCCGCCCCGCCCCGGCCACACCGACTGACGGAGGACCCACCCCCGTATGACCGCGCCGCACGTGTCGCTCCCCGACGATCCGACGCACCTGCCGAACCTTCCCGGACTGCCTCCGGCGGACCCGGTGCTCTCGCCCGTCACCGGGTGGACCCGCGCCCACTGGGAGGCGATCGCCGACCGGCTTCTCGACGGGCTGCTGCCGTACGCCTCGCCGGGCTTCGCCCAGTACCGGCTGCCCGGGCCGCCCAGCCACTCCGGCCCGTGGTCGGACGGGCTGGAGGGCTTCGCGCGGTCGTTCCTGCTGGCCGCGTTCCGGATCGCGGGCTCGGACGGCCGGGTCGGTCCCGCCCTCGTCGAGCGGTACGCCGCCGGACTCGCCGCCGGCACGGACCCGCGCGGCGCCGAACGCTGGCCGCCCGTCACCGACCGGTCCCAGCCCATGGTCGAGGCCGCGTCGATCGCGATCGCCCTGCACGAGTCCCGCCGCTGGCTGTGGGACCACCTCGACGACCGTGTGCGCCAACAGGTCGCCGACTGGCTGGGCGGTTTCGTCGGCGCCGACGTCAACGACTCCAACTGGCGCCTGTTCCAGGTCATCACGGAGGAGTTCCTGGCCTCCGTCGGCGCCCCGCACAGCCGCGCCGAGATCGACGCCGGGCTCGCCCGCCTCGACGACTGGTACCGGGGCGGCGGCTGGTACACCGACGGCGACGGCCGCAAGTTCGACTACTACAACGCCTGGGCGCTGCACCTGTACCCGGTGCTGTGGGCGCGCATCGCAGGCCCGCGCGCGAACCCGGACACGGTGGCCCGGCACCGCACCCGCCTGCGCGAGTTCCTCGCCGTCCACCAGCACTTCTTCGGCTCCGACGGCGCCCCGGTGCACCAGGGCCGGTCCCTCACCTACCGCTTCGCGGCCGCCGCCCCGCTGTGGGCGGGCGTCCTCGCCGACGCCACCCCGCTGCCGTCCGGCCGCACCCGCCGGCTCGCCTCGGGCGCCCTGCGGCACTTCGCCGAACGGGGGGCGCCGGACGAGCGGGGGATGCTCACCCTCGGCTGGTACCGGCCCTTCCTCCCCGTCACCCAGCGCTACTCGGGCCCGGCCTCCCCGTACTGGGCGAGCAAGGCCTTCCTCGGCCTGCTGCTGCCGGAGAGCCACCCGGTGTGGACGGCGCCCGAGGAGCCCGCCCCGGTGGACACGGCCGACGTCCGCCTCGCCCTCCCGGCCCCCGGCTGGCTCCTGCACACCACCGCGGCCGACGGGATCGTACGGCTCGTCAACCACGGCAGCGACCGGCTCCCGCCACCGCCGGCGACCGCCGATGACAGCCCGCACTACGCCCGGTTCGCGTACTCCAGCGCGACGGCCCCCGAAACGCCGAAGGCCCCGGACACCGGCCCGGACAACCACATCGCCCTGCTCGCCCCCGACGGCACGCCGTCCCCGCGCGGCCGCATCCACCCGCTCGGCGCCTCGGGCGGCCGGGCCGCCTCCTGGCATCTGGCGCGGGGGCACCGCGTCGAGACGGTGAGCGTGGTCCACGGCCCGTGGGAGGTGCGCGTCCACCGTCTCGACGTCCCGCCCGGGACCGCGGTCCGCGAAGGCGGCTGGGCCGTCGCCGACGACACCGCGCCGCCGGTCACCCGGACCGGCCCGGGCCACGCGTCGGCCCGCCGCGCGGACGGCCTGACCAGCGCGATCACCGGCCTGTACGGCTGGGACGGCACCGAGGGCACGGTCGTGACGGCCCTCGGCACCAACGCCGTCGGCCACCACTCGGCCACGCCCGTGCTCGAACGGGGCGAGGGGGCGCGCCTGCTGGTCACGCTCGTGGTGCTCAGCGCCGACCCGGACGCGCTGCGCCCGGGAGCGGGCGCGTCGGTCGCCGGGGACGGAACCGTGGAGGTCCGCTTCCCGGACGGCACCCGGGAGCGGGTGGTGCCCCGGCTCAGCGATGCGCCAGAGTCATCGCCCGGTCCAGGGCCTGGAGGAACGAGTTGACCGTCACCCGGTCCCGCACCGCCAGCCGCAGCCACTCCTCGCCGAGCCCGGGAAACGTGTCCCCGCGCCGGACCGCGAAGCCCAGGTCGCGCAGGTGGCGGCGGACGGCGACGGCCCGCGGGAGCCGTACGAGCACGAAGGGGCCCTCGGCCGGTCCGGCCACCCGTAGCCCGTCCGCGGCGAACTCCTCCAGTCCCGCGACGAGATGGGCCCGGTCCGCGGCGATGCGGTGGGCCGCGTGGGCCGCCTCCGCCAGGGCCCGCGGCGCGACACACGCCCGGGCCGCCGCGAGGGCGGGCGTGGACACGGGCCACAGGGGCTGGGCCCGCTCCAGGTCCGCGATCGTCTCGGGGGCGGCCAGCACGTACCCGATCCGCAGCCCGGCCAGCCCCCAGGTCTTGGTCAGGCTGCGCAGGACCACGAGACCGGGTACGTCGGTGCGGCCGGCCAGGGCCTCCCGCTCGCCCGGCACCGCGTCCATGAACGCCTCGTCGACGACCAGCGTCCGGCCGGGACGGGCCAGCCGGGCGATCGTGGCGGCCGGGTGCAGCACCGACGTCGGGTTCGTCGGGTTGCCGATCACGACCAGGTCCGCGTCCTCGGGCACGGCCGCCGCATCCAGCCGGAAGCCGTCCTCCTCCCGCAGCAGCACCCGGTCGACGGTGTGACCGGCGTCCCGCAGCGCGGCCTCCGGCTCGGTGAACTGCGGGTGCACCACGACAGGCCGGCGGACCTTCAGGGCCCGCGCGAGCAGCACGAAGGCCTCAGCGGCGCCCGCCGTCAGCAGCACCCGCTCCACCGGCAGCCCGTGCCGTGCCGCGACCGCCGCCCGCGCGGCCCGCCCGTCCGGATAGGCGGCCAGATCACCGAGCGAGCCGGCGATGTGCTCCCGCAGCCACGCCGGAGGCGTGTCCGCGCGGACGTTCACCGCCAGGTCGGTCAGCCGCGCGCCGTCGTCCCGCACCTCGGCGTCACCGTGGTGCCGCAGGTCGTGCCCCTCAGTGGGCATGGGAGTGGGCGCCATGGTGGTGTCCGTGGTGGTGGTCGTCGTCGGGGTGGAAGTGCGGCTGCTGCGGCAGCCCCACCTTGTCCTCGAAGCCCGGCAGCGCGATCCGGTACACGCAGGAGTCGCAGTTCATCCGCAGGTCGCCCTTGACGGCCTCCTCGTACCGCTCCATCACGAGGTCGAGCAGCTCCGGCTCCGGGCCGATCACGTCCGCGGACCGCACCTCGACCTCCGGGTGCGCGGCCGCCCAGCCCTCCGTCTGCTGCCGCACGCGGTCGGGCAGGATGCCGGTGAAGAGGAAGTAGGGCAGGACGACGATCCGCCGCGCTCCCAGCCTCACGCACCGGTCGAGCCCGCTGGGCACGTCCGGCGCCGCCAGGGACACGAACGCCGTCTCCACGCCCGCGTATCCGCGCCCCTCCCACAGCAGCCGGGCCGCCTTGAGCACCTCGGCGTTCGCGTCCGGGTCCGTCGAGCCCCGCCCGACCAGCAGCACGGTCACGTCGGCCCGGTCCTCGGGCCTGCGTGCCGACGCGCCGAGCGCCTGGTCCAGCCGCCGCTCCAGGACGGACAACAGCGCGGGGTGCGGGCCGAGCGGACGGCCGTACGTGTACGTGATCTGGGGGTGCCGTTCCTTCTCGCGGGCCAGGGCGGCCGGGATGTCGCCCTTGGCGTGGCCGGCGGACACCAGCATCAGCGGTACGGCGGCGAACCGTCGTACGCCCCGCTCCACCAGCTCGGTGACCGCGTCCCCGAGCGGCGGCGGGGACAGCTCGATGAAGCCGCCCGCGACGGGCAGTTCGGGGTGGCGGTCGCCCAGCTCCCGGACGAAGTCGCGGAACGCCTCGGCTCCCGCTTCGTCCCGGGTGCCATGACCGGCGATGAGCAGGGCGGGCGGCTGGGTGGTCACGATTTCTCCTCGGCATGTGCATCAGGGTGGGAAGTGCGGTGGTAAAGAAGGGCGTTGAGGGCGGCAGCGGCCACCGCCGAGCCGCCCTTCTCGGACACGTTGCTCACGGCGGGCAGCCCGCTTTCGCGCAACGCGGCCTTGGACTCGGCCGCGCCGACGAAACCGACGGGCAGACCGATGACGAGCGCGGGGGAGGCGTCCAGGGTCAGCAGTTCCTCCAGGGCGGTCGGCGCGTTGCCGATCACCCAGATGGCGCCGGGCCCGACCTGCTCGTGGGCGAGCCGGACGGCGTGCGCGGAGCGGGTCAGCCCCGGACCGGCCACGGCGTCCCTGAGCCGGCAGAAGGTCTCCCGCCGGGTGATCCCGGCCGCGACCATCTCCACGTCCACGACGACGGGCGCCCCGGCGTGCAGGGCGGCGTGCGCCTTCTCCAACGCGCTCTCGTCCATGACGAGGTCGGACGCGTACTCCAGGTCGGCCGCGGAGTGGATGACCCGCTCCACCACGGCCCGGGTCAGCGGCGGGAAGTGCGAGGTGTCCAGGCGGGCGCGCAGCCGCCGGAAGGACTCCTGCTCGATCGGATGAATCACACGATCCACACGGTTCACTTGGGCTCCTCCTGCGGGCCTTCCTGCCAGCGGTAGCCGCGCGGTGTCACCATGCGCCCCGCGATGTCCCGGGTCGCCGTGTTGCCCACGGTCACGACGGTCATCATGTCGACCGTCGCCGGGTCCAGGGCGGCCAGTGTCGTCAGCCGGCTCGACCCGTCCGGCCGCGACGCGTTGCGTACGACACCGACCGGCGTTCGCGGCTCCCGGTGCTCGGCGAGGATGGCGAGGGCCTTCGGCAGCTGCCAGTCCCGGCCCCGGCTGCGCGGGTTGTAGAAGGTCACGACGATGTCCGCCTCGGCCGCCGCCCGCACCCGCCGCTCGATGACCTCCCAGGGGGTGTGGAGGTCGGAGAGGCTGATGGACACGTGGTCGTGGCCCAGCGGCGCACCGAGGAGGGCGGCCGCGGCGAGCGCCGCGGTGACACCGGGAACGCCGGTCACGTCGATGTCGTCGGACGCCTCGGCGAGCGCGGGAGAGGCCATGGCGTACACGCCGGCGTCCCCGCTGCCGATCAGTGCGACGGCCTGTCCCTTCCGCGCCTCGGCCACGGCCGTCCGGGCCCGTTCCTCCTCGGCCCCGAGCCCCGACTCCAGGATCCGGGTGCCCGGCCGCAGCAGGTCGCGGATCTGGTCGACGTACTGGTCGAGACCGACGAGCACGGAAGCGCGCCGCAGCTCCGCCTCGGCGCGGGGCGTGAGCAGGTCCCGGGCGCCGGGACCGAGCCCGACGACCGCGAGCCGGCCGCGCGCGGGCCGCCGTACGACGGCACAGGTCGCCATGGCGGGCTGCCCGTCCGCGCGGTCCGATTTCCGCTTGGGGACGAGCAGTTCGCCCCCGCCGACGAGCGCCGCGGCCTCGGCCACGGACGGAGTGCCGACGGCCGCGAGGGGCGCGCCGGACGGGTTGGGCACGTCCACGGAGGCCAGCTTCTCCGCCGAGTGGGTCACCAGCGGCACGCCCAGCCGCTCGGCCGCCTCCACGATCCCCGGTTCCCCGGCCTTGGCGTCGACGGTGGCGAGTTCGGCGATGCTCCGAGCGGACAGTCCCGCATCCGTCAGCGCGGCCTCGACCAGCGCCAGCACCTCGTCGGCCGGGGCACCCCTGGACGCCCCGACGCCCACGACGAGGGACGGGGGCCGCAGGACGACCTCGCGCTCGGCGGGCTCGACGAGGCGGTCCGTCAGCCTGATCGCGTACGAGCCCTCCGAGGCGACCGGGAGCGGCGGAAGAGGCCAGGCGAAGTCCGCCTTCAGGGCCACCGGCTCACCGTCGAGCAGGGCGCGTGAGACGGCCGCGACATCGCCCTCCACCGGGAAGCCGAGCGTGTCGAGGCCGGGCAACCCCACCGCGTCCGTCGCCGTCGTCACCACGGGCTGTGCCGCCAGCAGCCCGCCGACCTCGCGGGCCAGTTCATTGGCGCCGCCGCCGTGCCCGCCGACCAGCGACACGGCGAACCGGCCGCCCTCGTCGACGCACACCACACCCGGGTCGGACGCCTTGTCGCCGAGCAGTGGCGCGACCAGCCGTACGACCGCTCCGGTCGCCAGGAAACACACGAGCTGGTCGCACTGCGCGAACGCGGCACGTACGGCGTCCCCGACGGGACCCTCGTACACGCGCGTGCGGTCCGGCCACGCCGCGGCCAGCCGGTCCCGGGCAGCCGCCCCCGCCGCGGTGGCGGAAATGAGGCCGATCACTGAGCGACTCCTTCTCTTTCAGGTTCTCTTCCAGGCGCGTGAGGCCGGACGCCCCACAGCAGGAAAACGGGGTTGGTCGCGGCGAGCCGGGTCACGTCCCCCGGGAGCGGCGCGAGCCGGGACGACTGCAGGAGCACCCCGTCGCAGTCGAACCCGGCGCCGGTGAGCGCCGCACGGACGGCCGGTACCCGGTCCAGTGCCGCCATGGCGACGACGACCGTCCGCCGCGCCCGCCGCGCGCACGCCGTGACGACGGCGGGCAGTTCGCGCCCCCCGCCGCCCACGAACACGGCATCGGGATCGTCGAGGTCGGACAGCACGGTCGGCGCCGCCCCGTGCACGACGCGTACGTCGACCCCGTGCGCGGCGGCGTTCGCGCGGATCCGCTCGACACCGTCCAGGGTCTTCTCGACCGCCGTGGCGGCGGCGCCGAACCGCGCGCACTCCACGGCCACGGAGCCGGAGCCCGCGCCGATGTCCCACACCAGGTCACCGAGGCGCGGACCGAGCCGGGCCAGCGCCAGCGCCCGCACCTCGAACTTGGTGATCATGGAGTCCCGGTGGGTGAACTCGTCCTCCCGCAACGCCCATGCGGCGGGCCCGGCGGGCGGTCCGGCGACCGTGCGCACGGGACCGAGGGCCCGCGACTCGTCCAGGCACAGCACCACGTTCACCGCCTCGCCCCAGTCGCGGGCGGCGGCCTCGGCCGGCGTCACCCGCTCCAGGCGCTCCCGCGCGGAGCCCAGCGCGGAGGCGACGACCAGGACCCGCGCGTCGGCCCTGAGCGCGGCGCCCAGTTCGGCGGGCCCGGCCCCCGGCCCGGTCAGGACGGCGACCTTCGGCCGCGCCCGGCACACGTTGACGGCCGTACGCAGATCACGCCCGTGCGCGCTGACCACCACCGCGTCGTCCCACGGCAGCCCGGCCCGCGCGAAGGCGGCGGCCACCGACGAGACCCCCGGCCGCACATCGAGCGCCCGCGCCCCGAACCGTTCGGCCAGCACCCGCACGATCCCGAAGAACCCGGGATCCCCGGAGGCCAGCACGACGACGGGGTTCCGCTTCTCCAGGTGCCGCTCGACGACGTCCAGCGCGGGCGGCAGCGCACCGAGCACGACCTGCTCGGCGTCCGCCGGGACCGGCGCCGCGGCCAGATGGCGGCGGCCGCCGACGACGAGCCGCGCCCCGGCCAGCACCTCGGCCGGGACCGGCGCCCCCGTCCCCGTACCGACCACCGTGATCACGTGCTCGCACCCCGTGAGCGCAGGGCCCTGCGGGCCTCCGGGTCGGCCTTGCGGTACCCGTGGAAGTGACCGGGGTGGTAGAGGTGCGAGCGTGTGCCCTCGGCGTCGAGCGCCGGGCCGACCAGGAAGAGGGTGTGCTTCCAGAGCTTGTGCTCCTTGACCGTCTCCTCCAGCGTCTCGATCGTGCACCGCACGATCAGCTCCTCCGGCCAGGTCGCCTGGTATGCCACCACGACCGGCGTACCGGTCGGGTAGCCGCCCTCCAGCAGCTCCCGCACGAGCTGCCCGCTGCGGGCAGCCGACAGGAAGATCGCCATGGTCGTGCCGTGCTTGGCGAACTCCCGCACCTCCTCCCCGGGCGGCATCGGTGTCTTGCCGCCACCGAGCCGGGTGAGGACGACGGACTGCGCGACCTCCGGGATGGTCAGCTCGCGCTGGGCGAGCGCGGCGACGGCGGAGAACGCGGAGACCCCCGGGATCACCTCGGTGCCGATGCCGATCCGGGCACACCGGTCCAGCTGCTCCTGCGTACCGCCCCACAGGGCCGGGTCGCCGGAGTGGATACGGGCCACGCGCAGGCCCTCCGCCAGCGCCCGCTCGTACACGGCCATGACGTCCTCCAGCGACATCGTCGCCGAGTCGAGGATCTCCGCGCCCTCGCGCGCGTGCTGGAGGACCTCCTCCTGAACCAGGCTGGCCGCCCAGATCACGATGTCGGCTGCGGCGATGGCACGCGCGGCACGGAACGTCAGCAGGTCGGCGGCGCCGGGGCCGGCACCGACGAAGGTCACCTTGCCGGTGGGGGCATCGGCCATGGGAAACGGTCCTCTCTTCAAGGTCTTACGCGTACTGCGGGCGCCGGATGTGCGTGACCGGGGCTTGGACGTGCGGGACGGGGGCTTGGACGTGCGGGACGGGTGCTTGATCGGATACGAAGGGCACATGGCGGTCTTCGTCGCGCTCGGCGCGTTCCTGATGACGCTGGCCGGCGGCTGGACGGCACTGCGCGTGACCGACCGCCGTCATCTCGTACTGGGCCTGGCCGGCGGCCTGATGCTGGGCGTGGTCGGCCTGGACCTGCTGCCGGAGGCGCTGGACGCGGCCGGCACCGAGGTGTTCGGCGTACCCGCGGCCCTGCTCCTGTTCGTCGCCGGGTTCCTGATCGCCCATCTGGTGGAACGTCTGCTGGCCGTACGGCAGGCCGCCCACGGCGCCGGGGAACACGACGGCCGCACCCCGGAGGTGGGCCTGACGGCCGCTGCCGCGATGGTCGGCCACAGCGCCATGGACGGCGTGGCGATCGGCGCGGCCTTCCAGGTGGGCGGCGGCATGGGCACGGCGGTCGCGCTGGCCGTCGTCGCCCACGACTTCGCGGACGGCTTCAACACGTACACGATCACGAGCCTGTACGGGAACGCCCGCCGCAGAGCCCTCGCCATGCTGTTCGCGGACGCGGCCGCCCCCGTCCTGGGCGCGGCCTCGACGCTCCTGTTCACCATCCCGGAGCCCCTGCTCGGCGGCTATCTCGGCTTCTTCGGCGGCGCGCTCCTCTATCTCGCGGCGGCCGAGATCCTGCCCGAGGCGCACCACGAGCACCCCGCCCGCTCGACCGTGCTGTGCACGATCGCGGGCGCGGCGTTCATCTGGCTGGTGGTGGGCATCGCCGAGTGATGCTCTGTGCGGCGTCACAGCTTGCCGCCCCGCCCGCCCTCGCGCGGCGCGGGCGCGATGAGCGTCGAGAGGTAGGGCAGCGGCTCCCCGTCCAGCTCGGCGGCCGGCCGGATGGACTCCTCCGGCAGCCCGAGCGCCGAACCCCACACCGCGTCACCGATCCGCCCGGTCTCCCGCAGCGCCTCGGCCACCTCCTGTGCCTGCCGCCCGAACTTGTAGGCGACGACGGTTCCGGGCCCGTTCAGCGCGTCCTTGAGCACGGCGGACCCGGCGGTGACCGGCACCAGCGTCAGCGGTTCGGTCCCCTCCGTCAGCACCGCCCCCGACCTCGCCGCCAGGTCCTGCATCGCGGTGATCCCGGGCACGGTCTCCACGACGACGCCGGGCACCAGCTCGCCGATGGTCTGCGCGAGATAGGTGAAGGTGGAGTACACGTTCGGATCGCCGATGGTCGCGAAGGCGACGGAGCCGTGCGCTTCGAGCAGCCGGGCGACCCGCTCCCCGGCGGCGTCCCAGGCGGCCTCCCGCCGCGCCCGGTCGGTCCGCTCGTTCAGCGCGAACACGACCCGCACGACCTTGTCCCCGGGCACGTAGTGCAGCACGGTCGCTTCGGCCCGCCCCCGCTCACCCGTGTCCATCACGGGTACGACGACGACCTCGGCGGCCCGCAGAGCGTTGACGCCCTTGACGGTCACCAGTTCCGGATCCCCGGGCCCGACCCCGACTCCGATCAGCCTGCTGCTCATGACGTCCGGCACCTCTCCACGAACCGACGGGCCACACCGGGCTCGGACGCCCAGTGCGTGTGCAGATAACTCGCGTGCACACCGCGCTCCACAAAACCTTCGACCCGACGCTCCGGACTCCGCACACCCCAGGCGGGAGCGGTCCCCGCCCCCGGCTCGACGACCGTCCGGTGAAACTCGTGCCCCCGCATCCGCGTCCCCGCGACGGCGAGCACACTGTCACTCACCGCCACCGCGTCCCGATAGCCCAGGGTCAGCCGCTCACCCATCCGCGCGTCGGCGTCGAGCACCCCGCACATGGGCTGCCCGTCCAGCTCGCGGCACAGGTACAGCAGCCCGGCACACTCGGCGGCGACGGGAGCACCACTCCCCGCGAGGGCGGCAACGGCTTTGCGCAGAGGTTCGTTGGCGGACAGCTCGGAGGCGTACAGCTCGGGAAACCCACCACCGATGACCAACCCGTCGGTCCCGTCGGGCAGTTGCTCGTCACGCAGCGGATCGAAGACGACCACCTCCGCTCCGGCAGCGGCGAGCAACTCGGAGTGCTCCGCATAAGAGAACGTAAACGCAGCTCCACCGGCCAGGGCGACACGCGTCAGCCTGTCCGGCGATTGAGGACGAGGCCCGTTCAGGGCCGAAGGGGGGTCTGGGGGCGCAGCCCCCAGGGACGGGACGGGAAGGGGCGGCGGGGGCGAAGAGGCCAGAGCCTCAGCCGCATCCCACCCCGCACAGGACAACGCCCCGGCCCCCCGCGCCAGCGCGACCAACCCCTCCAGGTCACACCCGGCCCGCACCTGCTCCGCCATCGCCGCAACAGCCTCCACGGCCTGAGCGCGCCGCTCGGCAACCGGCACCAGCCCCAGATGCCGCGACGGCGTCGACACCTGAGCCACCCGCCGCAGCACCCCCAGCACCGGCACCCCGGCCGAGTCCAACGCCTCCCGCAACAACGCCTCGTGCCGGTCCGACCCGACCTTGTTGAGGATCACGCCCCCGACCCGCACCTCGGGATCCCACGACGCGAACCCGTGCACCAGCGCCGCCACCGACCGCGACTGCGACGAGGCGTCGACGACCAGCACCACCGGCGCCCGCAGCAACTTCGCCACATGAGCGGTGGAGGCGAGTTCACCCTCCCCGGCGGCCCCGTCGTACAGCCCCATGACACCCTCGACGACGGCGATGTCACACCCACTCGCCCCGCGCACGAACAGCGGCCCGATCAGCTCGGGCCCGCACAGGTACGCGTCGAGATTCCGCCCCACCCGCCCGGTGGCGAGCGCGTGGTACCCGGGGTCGATGTAGTCCGGGCCCACCTTGTGCGGGGACACGGCAAGCCCCCGCGCGGCGAGCGCGGCCATCAGCCCCGTGGCAACGGTGGTCTTGCCGCTGCCCGAGGAGGGCGCGGCGACGACCAGCCGAGGGACGGAAGAAGTCACCACTCGATGCCCCTCTGCCCCTTCTGCCCGGCGTCCATCGGATGCTTGATCTTGGACATGTCGGTGACGAGGTCGGCGAACTCGACGAGCTTCTCGGGAGCGTTGCGCCCGGTGATCACCACATGCTGGGTCCCGGGGCGGTCCCGCAACACGGCGACGACCTCATCGACGTCGATCCAGCCCCAGTGCATGGGGTAGGCGAACTCGTCCAGCACGTACAGCCGGTACGTCTCGGCGGCGAGATCCCGCTTGACCTGCTCCCAGCCCTCGCGGGCCTTCTCCTCGTTGTCCATCTGCGAGTCGCGCTGCACCCACGACCAGCCCTCGCCCATCTTGTGCCAGTCGACGGACCCGCCTTCACCGCTGGCGCCCAGCACCCGCAGCGCGTTCTCCTCGCCGACCTTCCACTTCGCCGACTTGACGAACTGGAACACCCCGATCGGCCACCCCTGGTTCCAGGCCCGCAGAGCGAGCCCGAAGGCTGCCGTGGACTTGCCCTTCCCGATCCCCGTGTGCACGACGACAAGAGGCCGGTTACGACGCTGACGAGTCGTCAGACCGTCCTCCGGTACGACGCTCGGCTGTCCCTGCGGCACTACGCGGCCCTCCTCGAATTGCCCTGAACGTCCCTGACCAGCCCGGCGATCGAGTCCGCCCGCAACTCGTCCAGCGTCACCGCCGTACCGCCCAGCTCACCCGCCAGCTGCCCGGCCAGCCCCAGCCGCACGGGCCCCGACTCGCAGTCCACGACCACGGAGGCGACCGAGTCGGCCGCGAACAGCCGGGCCGCACGCCCGGCGAGGGCGACCGGCTCGGGCCCGCCCGTGGCACGCCCGTCGGTCACGACCACGACCAGCGCGCGCCGCGCGGGGTCCCGCAGCCGCTCCACCCGCAGCACCTCGTGCGCCCGCAGCAGGCCCGCCGCGAGGGGCGTGCGCCCACCGGTGGGCAGCGACTCCAGCCGGACCGCCGCCGCGTCCACGGAAGAGGTCGGCGGCAGCGCGACCTCGGCGGCCGACCCCCGGAAGGTCACCAGCCCCACCTTGTCCCGCCGCTGATAGGCGTCGAGCAGCAGCGACAGCACGGCACCCTTCACCGCACTCATCCGCTGCCGGGCGGCCATGGACCCGGAGGCGTCGACGACGAACAGCACGAGGTTGCCCTCGCGCCCTTCCCGCGTCGCCTGCCGCAGATCGTCACGGCGTACGACGAGACCGCGCCCCGACCGCCCCCGCGCCCGCTGATGCGGCGCCGCCGCCTGCACGGTCGCCGCCAGGTGCAGCTTCGTCAGCGCGCCTCGGGGCCGCCGGGCCCCGGTCGTCCGCCCGTGCTCGGTCCGCGCCCGCGAACGCCGCCCCGCGGCGCCCTCACCGAGACCGGGCACGCTCAGCACCTTGGTACGGAACGGCTCGGAGGCCCGCGCCGGCTGCTGCTCACCCGCGCCGCCACCGGAAGGCCGCGGTTCCCCGCCCTCCTCACCGGCCTCGGGCCGCGCACCGGTGTCGCCGTCTTCGCCGGGCCCCTCGGAAGGCGGCTGTCCGCCGCCCCCGTCGCCCCCGCCGGGCCCGTCGGGGTCCGGATCCTCGTCGTCGGACCCGTCCCCGAACTCCTCCAGGGTCTCGTCGAGCTTGTCCTCGTCGAGTCCCGGAGCGTCGAAGGGGTTACGACGCCTGCGGTGCGGCAGCGCGAGCAGCGCGGCCTGCCGGACGTCCTCCGCGAGCACCTCGGTGCGTCCGGCCCACGCGGCCAGCGCGACCGCCGTACGCGCCATCACGATGTCGGCCCGCATGCCGTCCACCTCGAAGGCCGCGCAGGTCGCCGCGATCTGCCTCAGCGCCCCGTCGCCCAGCAGCACCGACGGCAGCAGCTTGCGCGCCGCCACGATCCGCGCCCGGACGGCGGTCTCCTCGTCGGCCCACCGCGCGACGAAGCCGGCCGGGTCGTCGTCGTACGCGAGGCGCCGCCGTACGACCTCCACCCGCTGGTCCGGCTCCCGCGAGGCCGCGACCTCGACGGTCAGCCCGAACCGGTCGAGCAACTGCGGCCGCAGTTCGCCCTCTTCGGGGTTCATGGTCCCCACGAGCAGGAACTTCGAGGCATGCCGTACGGAGACACCCTCGCGTTCGACGTACGACGCGCCCATCGCCGCCGCGTCGAGCAGCAGGTCGACGAGGTGGTCGTGCAGCAGGTTGACCTCGTCGACGTAGAGGATCCCGCGGTGCGCGTCGGCCAGCAGGCCGGGCTCGAAGGCCTTCACGCCCTCCGAGAGGGCCCGCTCGATGTCGAGGGCGCCCACCAGCCGGTCCTCCGAGGCGCCGACGGGGAGTTCGACCATGCGGGCCGGGCGCGCGGTGCCGTCACCGGGCTCGTGCGGGCCGTCCGGGCACGCCGGGTCCGGCCCCGCGGGGTCACAGGAGAACCGGCAGCCCGGGACGACGGGGACTTCCGGCAGCAGCACCGAAAGGGCCCGCACCGCCGTCGACTTGGCGGTGCCCTTCTCACCACGCACCAGCACACCGCCGACCGCCGGGGACACGGCGTTCAGCAGCAGCGCGAGGCGCAGGTCGTCCTGGCCGACGACGGCCGTGAACGGGAACGGGGTAGTCACGCCGCGATCACTCCTTCGAGTGGCTGATGAGATGGCAAGACGCTGCGAATCGCGGGGGATGCCAGGCTTTTGCCGTGATCCCCGCTGACGCGGGGGTGGTCCGAAGTCGAACCCGTGGGCTCTGCGCGGGATGACTTGCTCCCCGCCGCTGCGGGGGTTTCCAGGGAGATCATGCGTCCCCCTCCAGATCGCCCTCGAGTTCGAGGTAGGTCGCCCGGAGCCGGTCGAGGGTCTCCTGGTCCGGCTCCGCCCAGAGCCCTCGGTCAGCCGCTTCCAGCAGACGCTCCGTGATGCCCCTCAGCGCCCAGGGATTCGATCGCTTCATGAACTCCTGGTTCTCCGGGGCGAAGACGTACTCGGCCGACAGCTTCTCGTACATCCAGTCGTCCACGACCCCGGCCGTGGCGTCGTACCCGAAGAGGTAGTCGACGGTCGCCGCCATCTCGAAGGCGCCCTTGTAGCCGTGCCGGCGCATCGCCGCCATCCAGCGCGGGTTGACCACGCGGGCGCGGAAGACGCGGTGCGTCTCCTCGCCGAGCGTGCGGGTCTTCACCTGGTCGGGGGTCGCCGAATCACCCACGTACGCCTCGGGACTCGCTCCCGTCAGATGCCGCACCATGGCGACCATGCCGCCGTGGTACTGGAAGTAGTCGTCGGCGTCGACGAGGTCGTGCTCGCGGGTGTCGACGTTCTTCGCGGCCACGGCGATCCGCTTGAAGGCCGTCTCCATGTCCCCGCGCGCCGCCCGCCCCCCGAGCCCGCGACCGTACGCGTAGCCGCCCCACACCGCGTACACCTCGGCGAGGTCGGCGTCGGAACGCCAGTTGCGGGCGTCGATCAGCGGCAGCAGACCGGCACCGTACGCGCCCGGCTTGGAGCCGAAGATACGGGCGGTCGCGCGCCGCCGGTCACCGTGCTCGGCGGTGTCCTCGTCGGCGTGCGCCTTCACGAAGTTCACCTCGGCCGGCTCGTCCAGCTCGGCCACCGCGCGCACGGCGTCGTCGATCAGCCCGACGACGTGCGGGAACGCGTCCCGGAAGAAGCCGGAGATGCGGACCGTGACGTCGATGCGCGGGCGCCCGAGTTCGGCCGGCGGCACGACCTCGAAGCCGGTCACGCGGCGCGAGGCGTCGTCCCAGACGGGGCGGCAGCCCAGCAGCGCCAGGATCTCCGCGATGTCGTCACCCTGGGTGCGCATGGCGGACGTGCCCCACACCGTCAGGCCGACGGACTTCGGGTACTCGCCGGTGTCCTGGAGGTACCGCTGCACGAGCGAGTCGGCGAGGGACTGCCCGACCTCCCAGCTCAGCCTGGACGGAATGGCCTTGGGGTCGACCGAGTAGAAGTTGCGGCCGGTCGGGAGGACGTTGACGAGCCCGCGCGTCGGCGAACCGGACGGGCCCGCCGGGACGTAACCCCCGTCCAGCGCCTTGAGGATGTGCCCGATCTCGTCGGTGGTCTTCTCCAGCCGGGGCACGACCTCGTTGCAGGCGAACTCCAGCACGGCGACGGCGTCGGGCAGTTCGGTGCCGATGACCTCCCGTACGAGAGGTGCGCTCTCGGCCACGGCCCACCCGCGTGCCTCCATGCCCTCGGCGAACCGCCGGCACAGCTGCTCCAGCAGGTCGATGGCGTCGGCGGCCGAGCGGGACGGGCCCTCGACGAGGTCCGTCAGCTCCACCGGGACCTTGACCGGCGCCCCGGGCTCGGCCAGCAACTCCTTCTCGACGAGCCCGAAATGTGTCGCGAGGCAGGCCCGCAGCCCCGGCAGCGCGTTGGCCTGCCCGCCCCACACCTGCGAGGCCCGCAGTACGGCGAGCACGAGGTTCACGCGCGGCTCACCGACCGGACCGCCACCGAGAATGTGCAGCCCGTCCCGGATCTGCACGTCCTTGATCTCGCACAGATAGCCGTCGATGTGCATGACGAACTCGTCGAACGCGTCGTCGTCCGGCTGGTCGTCGACGTGCAGGTCGTGGTGCAGTTCGGCCGCCTTCACCAGCGTCCAGATCTGCGCGCGCACGGCCGGCGCCTTCGTCGGGTCCAGGTCGGAGACGAGCGCGTACTCGTCGAGCAGCTGCTCCAGCTTGGCGAGGTCGCCGTAGGTGTCCGCGCGCGCCATGGGCGGGACGAGGTGGTCGACGACGGTGGCGTGCCCGCGGCGCTTGGCCTGGGTGCCCTCGCCGGGGTCGTTGACGATGAACGGGTAGATGAGCGGCAGCTCCCCGAGGACGGCGTCCGGAGCGCACCCCCCGCTGAGCCCGAGCCCCTTGCCCGGCAGCCACTCCATCGTGCCGTGCTTGCCCATGTGCACGACGGCGTCGGCGCCGAAGCTGTTCTCCAGCCACCGGTAGGCCGCCATGTAGTGGTGCGAGGGCGGCATGTCCGGGTCGTGGTAGATCGCGATCGGGTTCTCGCCGAAGCCGCGCGGCGGCTGGATCATCACGACGACGTTCCCGAACTGGAGGGAGGCGAGCACGATGTCGTCCCCGTCGACGTACAGACTGCCCGGCGGCTCGCCCCACGCCTCCAGCATGCCGTCCCGCAGCTTGGGGTCGAGCGTGTCGAACCACGCCCGGTAGTCGGCCAGCGGCACCCGCGCGGGCGCGGCGGCGAGCTGCTCCTCGGTGAGCCATTCGACGTCGTGGCCACCGGCGTTGATGAGCCGGTGGATCAACTCGTCGCCGTTGTCGGGATGCCCTTCGACGACGTACCCGGCGTCCCGGAGCGAGTCCAGGACGCGGATCGCCGAAGCGGGCGTGTCCAGTCCCACGGCGTTCCCGACCCGGGAGTGCTTGGTCGGATAGGCGGTGAAGACGAGCGCGAGCTTCTTGTCCTGGTTCGGCTTGTGCTTCAGCACCGCGTGCCGTACGGCGATCCCGGCGACCCGCGCGGCCCGCTCGGGGTCGGCGACGTACACGGGAACGTCGTCCGGGCCCTGCTCCTTGAAGGAGAAGGGGACCGTGATCAGCCGCCCGTCGAACTCCGGGATCGCGACCTGCATCGCCGCGTCCATGGGGGAGAGGGCGGCGTCGGACTCCTCCCAGGCGCTCTTCGAGGAGGTCAGGCACAGGCCCTGCAGCACGGGGATGTCGAGGTCGGCGAGCGCCCCGATGTCCCAGGCCTCCTCGTCGCCTCCGGCCGAGGCCTGCGAGGCGTGCGCGCCGCCGGCGGCGAGGACGGTGGCGACGAGGGCGTCGGCCTTCCCGAGGATCTCGTACAGCCCGGAGTCGGCGCCGCGCAGCGAACCGCAGTAGACGGGCAGGGCGTTGGCGCCCTTCGCCTCGATCGCGTCGCACAGCGTGTCCACGAAGGCGGTGTTGCCGCTGAGGTGGTGGGCGCGGTAGAAGAGCACGCCGATGCTGGGGCGGCCCTCGACGAACGCGCGCTCCCCATGGACGCCGTACTCCGGCATCTTCTGCGGCTCGACGAACCCCTCACCCGTCAGCAGCACGGTGTCCGACAGGAACCGCGCGAGCTCGGTGAGGTTGGCGGGCCCGCCCTCGACGAGGTACCGCAGCGCCTCGGCCACCACACCCGCAGGCACGGACGACTCGGCCATGAGCTCCGCGTCGGGCACGGTCTCACCGCCGAGCAGGACGGTCGGAATGCCCGAGGCCTTGAGAGCGGCGAGCCCGTCCTCCCAGGCACGCTTGCCGCCGAGCAGCCGTACGACGGCGATGTCCGAGCCCTCGAGGAGCCCCGGCAGTTCCTCCGCGACATCGACCCGGGTCGGATTGCCGATCCGGTACGAGGCATCGGAGGCGGCCCGGGCCGCCAGCAGATCCGTGTCGGCGGTCGACAACAACAACACTGTGCTCATGCGGGCGCTCCCGGTGGAATGAAAGGCAGTCCTTGCGGCGCGCCGGACTCGATGAGCCGCCACAGCGCGTCCGTGTCCGCGTGCTGTTCGATCAGGTCGCCGAGCCGGTCGAGCTGCTCCTCGCGCAGCGCGGCGAACGAGGTGTCGGCCGCCGGCACGAAACGGCGGCCCGCGGCAGCCGCCACCTCGCGCAGGAAGGCCCGCCGGAAGCCGTCCGACTCCAGCGAGCCGTGCCAGTGGGTGCCCCAGGTGCCCCCGACCCGACAGCCGTCGAGGAACGGGTCACCGCCCCCGATCTCGGCGACCCCGTGATGGATCTCGTACCCCTCGACCTGCTCGCCGAGGGCCTCGCCGACGGGCCGGGTGAGGGTCTTCTCGCGGGCGAACCGCACCCGGACGGGAAGGAGCCGGAGCCCTTCGACATGCCCCTGCCGGCTCTCGACCTCGTCCTCGATGTGCTCGCCGAGGACCTGGAAGCCGCCGCAGATGCCGAGGATGGGCCTTTGTTCGGCGGCCCTGCGGACGAGAGCGTCGGCCAGCCCCCGCTCCCGCAGCCACTCCAGGGCCCGGACGGTCCCCCGGGTCCCGGGAAGGACCACGAGGTCGGCGTCGGCCAACTCCTCCGGCCGGTCCACGAACCGCACGACGACACCCGGCTCGGCGGCCAGCGCGTCGACGTCCGTGAAGTTGGACATCAGCGGAACCGCGCAGACGGCGACCCGCAGCACGTCCTCGCCGACCGGCGGGGCCACGACCGACTCCCTGACCGTCCCCCGCAGGGAGACCCGCAGCCCGTCCTCCTCGTCGATGCCGAGCCCGTGCCGGAAGGGCAGGACACCGTAGGTGTGCCGCCCGGTGAGCGAGTGCAGCATGTCGAGGCCGGGTTCGAGCAGGGACACGTCCCCGCGGAACTTGTTCACGAGGAACCCCGCGACGAGCGCCTGGTCCTCCGGTGAGAGCAGCGCGACGGTCCCGAAGAAGGAGGCGAAGACGCCCCCGCGGTCGATGTCACCGACGACGAGCACGGGCAGCCCGGCATTCCGGGCGATCCCCATGTTGACGATGTCGGTCCGCCGAAGATTGATCTCGGCGGGGCTGCCGGCCCCCTCACAGATCACCGCGTCATACGTGCCCCGCAACTCGGCGAGACAGTCGAGAACGGTCCCGAGAAGCTTCTGCTGCCGCCCCCCGTGATAGCCCCGCGCGCTGAGCTCGCCGACCGGCTTCCCGAGCAGCACGACCTGACTGCTCTGCTCACCGCCCGGCTTGAGCAGCACGGGGTTCATGAGTGTGGTCGGCTCGACCCGGCAGGCCTGCGCCTGCATGGCCTGGGCCCGCCCGATCTCGGCCCCTTCGCGCGTCACGAACGAGTTGAGGGACATGTTCTGCGCCTTGAACGGCGCGACCTTGACCCCTTGCCGCACCAGCCACCGGCAGATCCCGGCGGTGACGACACTCTTGCCGGCGTCGGAGGTGGTGCCGGCGACGAGAAGACCACCGCTCATCGGATACGCCCCCTGGTGAGAAACCGCCCGGCGACACTGACGCCGAGAGCCAGCAGGCCGACGCGCCGGGACAGCCGTACGGCCCGCTCGATGTCGGGTGTGGTGACGGCACGCCCGTCCCCGTTGAGTACGGGCCGGTGCTCCACCCGCCCCGCATAGGACAGGGTTCCGCCGAGCCGTACCCCGAGCGCCCCGGCGAACGAGGCTTCCACGGGGCCGGCGTTGGGACTCGGATGCTTCGCGGCGTCCGCCCGCCAGGCCCGTACGGCCCCTTGCGGATCCGGCCCCGCAAGCGCGGCCAGCACCGCGGTGAGTCGCGCTCCCGGCCACCCGGCGAGATCGTCGAGCCGCGCGGAAGCCCACCCGTAGCGCCGGTACCGGGGCGACTTGTGCCCGACCATGGCGTCGAGGGTGTTCACGGCCCGGAAACCGAGCAGCCCGGACACCCCGCCCACAGCTCCCCACACCAGCGCCCCGACCACCGCGTCGGACGTGTTCTCGGCAACGGACTCCACGACCGCCCGGGCGATCCCGTCGGCGTCGAGGGCCTGCGGGTCCCGTCCGCACAGGTGCGGCAGCCGGGCCCGCGCGCCGTCGACGTCCCCGGCCTCCAGCGCCCGCCCGATGACCCGGGCCTCCCGCGCGAGCGAAGTCCCCCCGACGGCGGCCCAGGTGGCGGCACCGGTCAGCGCGACGGAAGCGGCAGGTGACGTACGGACGGCCCGAACAGCAAGGCTTCCCAGGGCGACAGCACCCCCGGCACACACGACGGCGTGCAGGGCGCCCCACCCCCGGTGGTCCCGCCACAACACCCGTTCCACGGCACCCGCGGCCCGCCCGAACCCGGCGACCGGATGCCCACGGCGTGGATCGCCGAGCAGGAGGTCACCGAGAAGGCCGGCGGCGGCGCCGTACGCGAAAACGCGATCGGCACGCATGAACTCAGCCGACCGCTGTCACAGACAGGTCGCTGGGGTTGAACCTCGAACGGCAGCCGCGCATGGCGATATGTCCTCACTCAGGGTGTCCACGCCCTGGTTCGACGAGATCGGCGGTGAGAGTTCCTGGCTCCCGGGGGTTCCTACCCCGGTGACAGTGGCGGGACCGCGCCGGACTCACACCGGCTTCCTCTCCTACCGCCGTACATGGCTCGGGCAGTCCACCATGGGGTTGGAAGGGCCGTCAACTCGCTGTTGACCTGCGGGAGCGGAGTGTGCTGAGGCCCACATCGGGCGGTGCGGCGGGGCGCCCCACGGCACCCCGATCGGCCGGAATTCCCCTCGGGCGGGCATCGTCCGACGAACCGGCGGGGTGGGTCGCAAAAGCCCGCCCTGCCCGGACCGCTGATGAGGCGACCGGAGCAGGACGGGCCGGAAAGTGCGCGCGAGCCCTCAGGCCACGATCAGGTAGATCCCGTACCCCACGGCCGCCGCACAAGCCGCGAAGCACGCGTACGCGCCCGTGAGCGCCACGGCGGCCGTGTCACCCTGCGCGGCAGCCCGCTCGCGGCGGGACAGGCCCACGATGCCGAGGGTGAACAGGGCCACGAGGGCCACGGTGATCAGGAGGCTGATGCCGAAGACGGATCCGAGGGCCGCCCAGTCGATCTTCATGCTGGTTCTTCCTTCGTGCCGGTGGGTGCCTGGGTGGCGGGGCTCAGACGGTGGTCGCGGCCGACGGGGCCGCGGGGTCGGCCGCGGTGGCCGGGGCCGGGATGGTGGCCGTGAGGTCCTCGGTCACCGTGCCGCCGACGGGAGGCGGCGTCACGGCGGCCATGGCCGTGGTGACCACGCCGGCCGGCTCCTCGGTGTCGTTGACGTTCGTGTGGTCGACGACCTCGCGGCGCGAGAGCTTCCAGATCGCGGCGCTGGAGGTGATGAGGAAGACGGCTACGAGGGCCGTGCCCCAGGCGCCGAAGCCGGTCACGTACTCCGCGAGCGCGCCCACCAGGGCCGCGGCGGGCAGGGTCAGGCCCCACGCCACGAACATGCGGGTCGCGGTCGACCAACGGACCACGCCGCCCTTGCGGCCGAGGCCGGCGCCCATCACCGAGCCGGAGACGGAGTGCGTGGTGGAGAGGGAGAAACCGAGGTGGGAGGAGGCCAGGATGACCGTGGCCGCGCTGGTCTGGGCGGCGAAGCCCTGCTGCGGCTGGAGGTCGGTCAGGCCCTTGCCCATGGTGCGGATGATGCGCCAGCCGCCGAGGTAGGTGCCGAGCGCGATGGCGATACCCGCGCTGAGGATGACCCACATGGGCGGGTCGGAGTCGGGGGCGACGGCGCCGCCGGCGACCAGGGCGAGGGTGATGATGCCCATCGTCTTCTGGGCGTCGTTCGTGCCGTGGGCCAGGGAGACCAGGCCGGCGGAGGCGATCTGGCCGGAGCGGTAGCCCTTCGCGGCGGCCTTGCCGTCGGCCTTCTTGCCGAGGGAGTAGGACAGTCGCGTGGCCAGCATCGCCGCCAGGCCCGCCACGATCGGAGCGGCGATCGCCGGGATCAGAACCTTGGTGACCAGGACGTCACCGTGCACGCCGCCGAAACCGGCCGAGGCGATGGTGGCGCCGATGAGGCCGCCCATGAGGGCGTGCGAGGAGCTGGAGGGGAGCCCGACCAGCCAGGTCAGCAGGTTCCAGAGGATCGCGCCGACCAGGGCGGCGAAGATGACCTCGGGACGGATGCCGGTCTCGTCGACGAGACCCTTGGAGATCGTGTTGGCGACCTCCACGGAGAGGAAAGCGCCTACAAGGTTGAGCACGGCGGACATCGCCACCGCGACCTTGGGCTTGAGCGCACCGGTCGAGATGGTGGTGGCCATCGCGTTGGCGGTGTCGTGGAAACCGTTCGTGAAATCGAACGCGAGTGCGGTTACTACCACAATCGCGAGGATCAGCGAGAAGTTTTCCATTTACCCAGGCAATCGTTCGAGGTCATTGGCCAGATGAACGTAGGTAACCTGGGTGAACGGAAGATGAACTGAGCAGGGCTGCACGGTGACCGGATTCGGCGATTCCCGCTCCATCGGGCTCCAGTTGATCCGCGCGGCCCCGCCGCCGCGGGGTCAGTCGCCTCTGGCGAACTTCCGCAGCAGGCTCTGGGAGCCGTTGAAGAGATTCTGGTCACCCGGCAGGCCGCCGCCGTTGTCGTACTGCCAGATGGTCCAGAACGACCAGCCGGCAGGCAGCGCTCCGGGGTCTGCCGCGTCGTAGCGGGCGATCCACAGAGCGTGATCCGAGGCGAAGGCGCGGCTGCCGCCGGTGCACGTGTTCCACCAGTGGGCGGTCGTGTAGATCACCGGACGGCGACCGATGAGCCGCTTGACCTCGTCGCTGAACGACGTGATCCAGCTGACCATCTTCGGCTTGGTCAGGCCGTAGCACTTGTGCTTCTCGTCGTACGGGTTGTATTCGATGTCGAGCGCGGGCGGCAGCGTCCAGCCGTCCGCCCTCCATCCGCCGCCGTGGCCCACGAAGTGCGCCGCCTGCGCCGCGCCGGACGACGTGTGGGGCAGGGCGAAGTGGTACGCCCCGCGGATGATGCCCGCGTCGCGCGCTCCGTTGTACTGCCGGCTGAAGTACGGGTTGCGGTAGGTGGTGGACTCGGTCGCCTTGACGTAGACGAACGTGGCGCCCTTCGCCCTGGCCTTCTGCCAGTCGACGTCCTTCTGGTGCGAGGAGACGTCGTGCCCCTTCGGCAGGCTCGCGGCCGAGCCGGGCGTTTCGGCGAGGGCCGTTCCCCCGATGGTGAGGGCCGCCACGGACACCGCCAAGGCGCGGACGTGGCGGCGGGCCGGACTGCGATCACGGGCCATGTGTCCCCCCGGAATGGCGACGTGCATGACAAAGCTCCCAGAGATTACTGGAAGATCATCGAATCTCCGGTGATGTCCGCCCAAGCGACCAAAGAAGCCTGTGTGTGACCACATGTGTCCTTTCGGAGCTGCCGGTTCCGGCCTGAAGTGCCCTCGCCCGGGGGCAGACCGACGCCGTGCCTGGCAGGATCGCCGCATGGCTGAGGAGCGGTGGGACTCGGAGGGCGTACGGGGCGGCCGGGAAGGCGCACCGGAAGTGCCGGAGCCGCGGGGGAGGAGTGTGCGTCCCGAGGAGGCGCACGCCTGGGAGGCGCTCGTCGCGACGGCCCGGCGGACGGTGTCCGACGGACTGGTCGTCGGCACCTCCGGCAACGTCTCGGTACGCGTCGAGGACACCGTCCTGGTCACACCGTCGGGCGTCCCCTACGACCGGCTCGCGCCGGACGACGTCACCGGCGTCGACCTCGACGGCCGGCAGGTCCTCGGCACCCTCGTCCCCACCAGCGAACTGCCCATGCACCTCGCCGTCTACCGCACCACCGACGCGCTCGCCGTCGTCCACACCCACGCCGTGCACGCCACGGCCGTCTCGACCCTCGTCCCCGAGCTCCCGGCGATCCACTACATGACCGCCGCGCTCGGAGGCTCCGTCCGGGTCGCCCCGTACGCCGCCTACGGCACCGACGAGCTGGCCGAGAACATGCTCCACGCCCTCGCGGACCGCTCCGCCTGCCTCCTCCAGAACCACGGCACCCTCACCCACGGCACCACCCTGGACCAGGCCTACGACCGCACGGCCCAGCTGGAGTGGATGTGCCGCCTGTGGCTGACGGCGTCCTCGGTACCGGGCTTGTCACCGACCCTGCTGTCCGAGGCACAGCTGGCGGAGACGGGCGAGCGGCTACGGGGCTACGGCCAGCGCGCCTGAGCCGCGGCCCGCGCGACGGACTCCCCTCCCGGCCTGCCGGGAAGAGCCCCGGCGTCCCCCGGGACGCTCCACCCCAACCCACCGGGACGAGCCACGCCGTCCCGGCAGGGGGTCACCGCATCTGCTGGGGTGAGCTATCCCCTGTCTGCGGAGGAGTCAGCCCACCTGCCGGGGTGAGCCATGCCGCCCCGCCGGGGGGTCACCCCACCTGTCGGGGTGAGCGGCGTCGGCCTGCCGGAGGGTCACCGCACCTGCCGGGGTGAGCCATGCCCGCCCGGGGATTCACCACATCTGCCGGGTGAGCGGCGTCGGCCGCCGGGGGTCACCGCATCTGCTGGGGTGAGCCATGTGGGCCGGGGGAGTCACCGCATC
>NZ_JBVIPA010000017.1:0-50493 GCF_055578365.1 Streptomyces sp. NPDC033131 | reverse complement strand
ATCTGCCGGGTGAGCGGCGTCGGCCTGCCAGGGGGTCACCGCATCTGCTGGGGTGAGCCATCCCCGGTCTGCGGAGGAGTCGGCCCACCTGCCGGGTGAGTTATGTGGGCCGGGGGAGTCACCGCATCTGCCGGGTGAGCGGCGTCGGCCTGCCAGGGGGTCACCGCATCTGCTGGGGTGAGCCATCCCCGGTCTGCGGAGGAGTCGGCCCACCTGCCGGGGTGAGCCATGCCATGCCCGTGGAAGAGTCGCCCGCCGCCGCGAGCCACCCCGGCCCGCGGAAGAGCCACCCCATTCGCCGGGGTGAGCCCCCGGCCCGCCCCCCACTGGCCGTCGGCGAGGTCCGACAGGACACTGGGCGGGTGCGCACTGTCACAGCGACGGCCGTCGCCGTCACCGCAGCCCTGGCCGCCGGCGCCGCCGGGATCGCCGTCGGCCGGATCGCCGGCGACGCCGCGCTCAAGGCGCCGCCGGGCCGCCCCCTGCCCATGGAACCCCAACTCACCGTGCACGCGACGGCGGCCGGCCGTGTCGCCCTCACCCGCGACCTGGCCGCGCTGCGCCCCGGCGTCCACGGCCTCGCCGGCGACGGCTCGCACGCGGTCGTCGGCCCCGTTCTCGGTACGGAATCCCACACGGCCGACACCGTCGTACGCCGTCTGGAACGCGTCACGCACGGCACCCTGAAACCCGGCGACAAGGTCCGGCTCACCCCGAACGTGTACGTCGGCGACCCCCGTACCGCCCTCGGCCTGGACCACGCCGACATCGACGTCCCCGGTGAACTCGGCGCCCTGCCCGCCTGGTTCGTGCCCGGCATGCGCGGCACCTGGGTGATCGCGGTGCACGGACTCGGCGCCACCCGCGAACAGTCCATGAACCTCATGGAGTTCCTGCACCGCCACCGCTTCCCGGTGCTCGCCCTCGCTTACCGCGGCGACCTCGGCGCCCCCCGCCCACCGGACGGCCTGAACCACTTCGGCGAGACCGAGTGGCGCGACCTGGACGCGGCGATGCGTTACGCCCTCGGCAACGGCGCCCGGCAGCTCGTCCTGCACGGCTGGTCCACCGGCGCCACGATGGCGCTGCGCGCCGCCACGCGCTCGGGGCTGCGGGAGCGGATCTCGGGCCTCGTCCTGGACTCCCCGGTCCTCAGCTGGGAGGCGACCCTGCGCGCCCTCGCCTCGGCCCGCCGTACCCCGAGCGCCCTGCTGCCGCTCGCGGTACGCGCCGCGCAGGGCCGCACCGGCCTGTACGGCGACCGCCTCGACGCCGCCGCGACCCCCGGACGGCTCGACATGCCGCCGACTCTCCTCTTCCACGGCCCGGACGACACGGTGGCCCCCTGGGAACACTCCCGCCGCCTCGCCGCGACCCACTCCGGCCGGGTCGCCCTCCACACGGTCCGCCGGGCGTCCCACGCGGCCATGTGGAACGCCGACCCGAAGGCCTACGAAGAAGCACTGCGCCGCTTCCTGACACCACTGATGTGACCCGACGCCTCATCACGCCCCCTCCCCTCCGCCGCCCTCCGCCGCTGGTCCCGCCGGTTCCGTTTAACGCCGTACCACTGGCCTGATCTCGGCCTCCGGCCGCCCGCGAGGGCCCGGCGTCGGCCCTCCCCGAAGGCCTCCGTGCCATTCCGTTTGGGTTTTCGGACCGTCAACCGGAAGACTGCACCCGTGACGTCCCGTATCCCGCGCGACTCCAGGCTCCGACTCGTCCGCCCGCGACCCCTGGCCGCCGCCCCCACAGCTGTGAACCAGCGGCGCCCGCGCCGCCCCGCGCCCCGCCCGCCGGAAGGCACCCCGGCCCCAGCGGAACTGGCCAGAATGGCGCGCTCCGGCCTGGCCCCCGCCGCCCGCGTCGCCCACTGGGCGGACGCCGCGCTGCGCCCCGGCCGGGACGGCGCGAACCCCGACGGCAAGGGCACTCTCTCCGGCGAGACCGCCGAACGGGCCGCCGCGGACCTGGGCCTGACCGCGGCTCAGGTCCGCGCCGACTGGGACACCGCCCGTCTCGCCGGCCTGGTCGAGGTGCACGGCGGCACCGCCCGCCCCGGCTGGCGGCTGCGTGCCTGGGACCGTGACGACAGCGCCGTGCTGCGCGGCTGGGTCGCCCTCTTCGACGCCTGGTCGCTCGCCTGCCCGGAACCGGCCGGCCACGAGGCGGCCGCCGTCGCCGAGGTCGTCTCGGCGATGCCCCAGGTGCTCTCCTTCCTCCAGCTGTCCGCCGGGCCCGTCCCCGTCGAGCAGCTCCTCGACCTCCTGGAGCAGCGGGTCACCGAACTGCGCACCGAGCGCTGCGAGATCCCGTACGGCCCGCAGCCGGTACCCGTGGCGGTACCGTCGCCCCCGTCGCCCCCGGCCCCGCCGGAGCCCACCGACGCCCCGCTCTCCCCTCTCCTCGACTGGGCCCTGCGCGCCCTCGCCTCCGTCGGTGCGCTCACCTACGGAGACGGGCAGGCCACGCTCACCCCGCTCGGCAACTGGGCGGTCTGGGTCAAGCTGGAGCAGATCTGCGTCGCCGCCCAGAGCCCCGCCGGGAACATCGAGCAGGCGGCCGAGGACATGCTCCGGGGCTGTGCCCAGCTGCGCCCGAACGCGGCCCGCGCCGAGTACCGCGCCTGGCTCGCCGCCCGCCCCGTCGGCAGCGCCGTCACCGAGCTGCTCGGCGCCGCCCGCGGCGAGGACGCCCTGTTGCGCGGCCTGGCCTTCGAGGCGCTGCGCGTCGTCGGCGCCCCCGCCGAGCCGGACGTCCGCTCCGTGGCCGACGAGCCCACCCTGCGGCCCTACGCCCTGCTCTGGCTGGCCGAGCACGACGGCATCGACCCGGAGGACGCGCACGAGGTCCTCACCCGGGAAGAGGCCACCTGGCTGTGGGTCGACACCGCCGCCGCCGTCGCCGACCACGGCGAGGCCCCGATGCTGGTGCGGCACCTGGAGTCCGCGGTGCAGCCGACCGTCCCCATGCTGCTCGACGAGGTGCGTGCCGTCGGTCACCCCCGCACCGTGCAGGTCCTGGTCGCGCTCGCCGCCGCGCACCCCGACCCGGCCCTGGCCAAGGCGGTACGCCGGGCGGCCTTCCAGGTGCACACCGGAGGAAGCTGAGCCCGGGTCTGCCGGCGCCCGTCCGCCGTCAGGCGTCCATCTCGGGGGCGTAGGTGCCGAAACTCCAGATGTTGCCCTCGGCGTCCCGGGCCATGTAGTCCCGTGAGCCGTAGTCCTGGTCGGTCGGGGGCATCAGGATCTCCGCGCCGTGATCCACGGCACGCCGGTGGTGTGCGTCGACGTCGTCCACGACGATGTACACCCCGCTCGGGCCCGCGCCCTTCATCGCCGTGTCGAAGACGCCGCCGCGGCCCTTCGAGCCGATCATCACCCCGCCGTTGCCCTGCACCAGCTCGGCGTGCAGCACCGAACCGTCCTCCCCCTCGTACACCGACAGCTCCGTGAAGCCGAGCGCCTCCGTGAGCTGCCGGATCGCCGCTTTCGCGTCCGCGTACAGCAGGGTCGGGAAGATGCTGGGCCGCCCGCCGTTCGTTCCTGCCATGTCGATCACTCCTCTGTGATCCCCGCCGGAAACCTCACCTGCCGCCCAGTCTGGCAGCGACCACTGACAACGCCCCCGCGAGCGGCGTCCGCCGCCGACGCCACAGCCTGGCCGGCGACCCGGCAGGCGGCTCGAACGGCCATACGCAGAAAAAGTGGTTGCACGGCACCGTTAGACTGGCCCCATGGCCATTCTCCTCGCGCATTAGACGGCGGGAACGTCCTCAGCCGCCCTGCCCGTCACCCCATCCGCCCTGGAGTCTGTCCGTGATCTCCGCCTCCGGTATCGAGCTGCGCGCCGGTTCCCGCATCCTCATCGAGTCCGCCACCTTCCGCATCGCCAAGGGCGACCGCATCGGTCTGGTCGGTCGCAACGGCGCCGGCAAGACCACCCTCACCAAGTGCCTCGCAGGTCAGGGCGTCCCCGCCGCCGGCACCATCACCCGCTCCGGCGAGGTCGGCTACCTCCCGCAGGACCCGCGCACCGGCGACCTCGACCAGCTCGCCGGCGACCGCATCCTGTCCGCCCGCGGCCTGGACACCCTGATCCGCAAGATGCGCGAGAACGAGCAGCGCATCGCCAACGGCAGCGGTGCGACGCGCGAGAAGGCGATGCGGCAGTACGAGCGCCAGGAGACCGAGTTCCTCACCAAGGGCGGGTACTCCGCCGAGGCGGAGGCCGCGACCATCGCCGCCGCGCTCAACCTGCCCGACCGCGTGCTCGGCCAGCCCCTCCATACGCTCTCCGGCGGTCAGCGCCGCCGTATCGAGCTGGCCCGCATCCTGTTCTCGGACGCGGACACCCTGCTCCTGGACGAGCCCACGAACCACCTCGACGCCGACTCGATCGTCTGGCTCCGCGACTACCTGAAGACCTACCGCGGCGGCTTCGTCGTGATCTCCCACGACGTGGAGCTGGTCGAGACGGTCGTCAACAAGGTGTTCTACCTGGACGCCAACCGCGCCCAGATCGACATCTACAACATGGGCTGGAAGCTCTACCAGCAGCAGCGCGAGGCCGACGAGAAGCGCCGCAAGCGCGAGCGGCAGAACGCCGAGAAGAAGGCCGCCACGCTGCATTCCCAGGCCGACAAGATGCGCGCCAAGGCCACCAAGACCGTCGCCGCGCAGAACATGGCCCGGCGCGCCGACAAGCTGCTGGCCGGCCTGGAAGCCGAGCGGAAGTCCGACAAGGTCGCCAAGCTGCGCTTCCCCGAGCCCTCTCCGTGCGGCAAGACCCCGCTCATGGCGGAGGGCCTGTCGAAGTCGTACGGCTCCCTGGAGATCTTCACCGACGTCGACCTGGCGATCGACAAGGGCTCGCGCGTCGTCATCCTCGGCCTCAACGGCGCCGGGAAGACGACCCTCCTGAAGCTGCTCGGCGGTGTCGAGAAGCCGGACACCGGCGAGGTCATCGAGGGTCACGGCCTCAAGCTCGGCTACTACGCGCAGGAGCACGAGACCCTCGACCCGGAGCGCACGGTCCTGGAGAACATGCGCTCCGCCGCCCCCGACCTGGACCTGGTGCAGGTCCGCAAGACGCTCGGCTCGTTCCTGTTCTCCGGCGACGACGTCGACAAGCCGGCCGGTGTCCTCTCCGGCGGTGAGAAGACCCGCCTGGCGCTCGCGACCCTGGTCGTCTCGTCCGCGAACGTCCTCCTCCTCGACGAGCCGACGAACAACCTCGACCCGGCCAGCCGCGAGGAGATCCTCGGCGCCCTGCAGACCTACAAGGGCGCCGTCGTCCTCGTCACCCACGACGAGGGCGCCGTCGAGGCGCTCCAGCCGGAGCGGATCATCCTGCTGCCCGACGGTGTCGAGGACCTCTGGGGCGCGGACTACGCGGACCTCGTCGCCCTCGCCTGAGTCCTCCCCGCACCTCCCCGAACCCCCGCCCGAGGACCGGGACGGGTCGGGAACGCTTGATCGAAGACGTGATCCACTGCGTCTGGATCATTCGGCCCATCGGTGATCCATCATTGGTGTGAGATCTCCTCGTACCGAGGTGTGTCCTACACCGATTTCACGGCCGAGTCCTTTATCGACAAGGGCTCGGCCGTCGTGCGTCCCTGACCTGGTACTTCGCGAAAGAACCCGTTCGGCGGTACGAACATCGCCGCGTGGAATCACAGATTCCGCTTGTGGCGACGTGCTCCTGTCGTCAAAACCGTGTCTCACGGACCTTGCCGAATGGGTGGCCATGTCGGCCCGGAGGGGTGATCATGAGGAGACCAGAGCGCACTTCCCATGAGGAGGCACGGGTGGCCGAGACTCTGAAGAAGGGCAGCCGGGTAACCGGCGCCGCGCGCGACAAGCTCGCGGCAGACCTGAAGAAGAAGTACGACTCCGGTGCGAGCATTCGAGCGCTGGCCGAGGAAACCGGCCGCTCGTATGGCTTCGTCCACCGGATGCTCAGCGAGTCGGGCGTCACGCTTCGTGGGCGTGGCGGGGCGACGCGGGGCAAGAAGGCCGCCTCGTCCTGAACCCGGGTGGATCATCGGCTTCGATGGTGACCACCCGGTCGGTCGGCTGATCGGCCGGGTGGTTACTGTGCAGTCACTTAGCATCGCTCTGTTGACCGCACTCATCGGAGGCGCCCCATGGCTTCGCCCGACCAGGAACTCGTTCCCCTGCTCGACAAGGACGGCGTACGGCTCACCGTGGACGACGCGCTCGCCACGGTGACACTGACCAACCCGGCCAAGCGCAACGCCCAACATCCCGCTCTGTGGCGGGCGTTGGCGGAGGCCGGGAGGTCGCTGCCGGGCTCCGTCCGAGTGGTCGTGCTGCGCGGTGAGGGCAAGTCCTTCTCCGCCGGGCTCGACCGGCAGATGTTCACGCCCGAGGGGATCGAGGGCGAGCCGTCCTTCATGGATCTCGCGCGCAGTGGCGACGCCGAACTCGACGGCGCCATCGCCGGGTTCCAGGAGGGCTTCACCTGGTGGCGGCGTAATGACGTCGTGTCCATCGCCGCCGTCCAGGGCCACGCCATCGGCGCGGGCTTCCAGCTCGCGCTCGCCTGTGACCTGCGCGTCGTCGCCGACGACGTGCAGTTCGCCATGCGCGAGACCAGCCTGGGGCTGGTGCCGGACCTGACCGGCACGCACCCGCTCGTCGGCCTGGTGGGCTATGCCCGGGCCCTGGAGATCTGCGCGACCGGCCGGTTCGTGCACGCCGAGGAGGCCGTGAACACCGGACTGGCCAACGCCGCCGTGCCCGTGGACCAGCTCGACGGCGCGGTACGCGACCTGGCCGCGGCTCTGCTGGCCGCGCCCCGGGACGCGGTCATCGAGACCAAGGCGCTGCTGTGCGGCGCCCAGGACCGGGACTACGAAGCCCAGCGCGCCGCCGAACGGGCCGCGCAGGCACGCCGGCTGCGCGACCTGGCCGGCGCCGGCGAATAGGCCCTCAGCCGACCGCGGTCACCAGCACCGCCACCGTCGGACGATCCGCCAGCGCCTGCTCCACCTTCGCGCGGACCTCCCGGGCCACGTCCAGGGCCGGGTGGTCCGCGCGCACCGCCACTTCGACCCGCACATGGCGGCGCGGCAGAGTGTTCTCGCCCTGCCCCTCCTCGACGTGCACCGGCCGGCCCAGCAGGCCCGTCAGATGGAGCACGCCCGGGACGGCCAGTGCGGCGGCGCCCGCGCGGCCCTCGTCACCGGCGCCGGCCTCGACAGCGCGCGCCGGTTCGGACCGTCGTACCGGGGAGGCCTCGGCCTCCTCGCCCAGCACGCCCGTCACCCTCAGGTCCACCTCCGCCACCGCCAGGCCGAGCTCCGCCGCCGCGCCCGCCAGCAGCGCGCGTACCCGGGCCGCCGTCGCCGGCAGCGGCTCGGACACCGTGGCCGCGAAGTCCGCCGTCACGCGCAGCGGACCGGGCGGCAGCGCGCTCGGTGGCGGCTGCACGGCGGGCTCGTGCGTGTCCTCCGGGTCGGCGAGCCCGATCCGCAGCGGGCCCGGACGTACGCCGGGCAGGTCCCGTGCCGCGCGCATGAGCACCGCCTCCGCCGCCTCCTCGGAGATCCACGCGCCGTCGCGCGGGCCGCCCAGGGGAAGGAGCCTGCCGAGCCGCAGCCGCTGTCGTACCGCCTGTGTCAACCGGTCCGCCGTCATTACTCCAGCCTGCCGCATCCCCGGCGCGCGATCGCGCAACCCGGCTTACCGTGGTCGAAGAGCGACGGAACCGGAAGGGACGTACGGCCATGAGCGACATGACGGAGCGGAACCGGACGCAGAGCTCCGAGGGCGAGACCGAGTCGCCGGTGCAGGCCCGCAAGGCCGTCAAACGCGGCGGCGGGGACCCGGCCGGCCGGGGACGGACGACGATCGCCGACGGAGTCGTGGAGAAGATCGCCGGGATGGCGGCCCGCGACGTGGTCGGTGTGCACGCGATGGGCAGCGGGCTCAGCCGCACTTTCGGAGCGGTGCGGGACCGGGTCCCCGGCGGGGCGAAGTCGGTGACCCGTGGGGTCAAGGTCGAGGTCGGCGAGGTGCAGACCGCGCTCGACCTGGAGATCGTCGTCGAGTACGGCGTGGCGATCGCCGATGTGGCCCAGGCGGTGCGGGAGAACGTCATCGCGGCGGTGGAGCGGATGACCGGCCTCGAAGTCGTCGAGGTCAACATCGCGGTGAGCGACGTGAAACTGCCGGACGAAGAGGAAGAAGAGCCCGAGTCCCGGCTTCAGTGACGTGCCGACGACCGGGAACCGAACGGAGACACCATGAGCATGGCCGTGGTCGGGATGATCGCCGGCATGGCACTGGGCTTCGCCGGATACTTCGGCGGGTTCGGCGCCTTCCTGCTGGTGGCGGCCCTGGGCGCCATCGGTTTCGTCGTCGGCCGGTTCCTCGAGGGGGACCTGGACTTCGGCGACTTCTTCCGTAGCCGCGACAACCGGCGTGACGGGCGGCGGTGACGTCCGTGAGCAGCGGGGCCGGTGAGCTCCGCAGACCCCTGGCCGTCGTCCCGCCGGGCGAGCGCGGGGCGACCCGGATCGCCGACCGGGTCGTCTCGAAGATCGCCGCGCAGGCGGCGCGGGAGGCGCTGGGCGAACTGCCCGAGGACGCCTCGCCGCCGTCCGCCACCGTCGTCGTCGGCCACGAGACCGCCCGGATCCGCCTGCACCTCGAACTCGGCTATCCCTGCGACATCGGATCGCAGTGCCGCCGGGTGCGTCGTCATGTCGTGGAGCGGGTAGGCGCGTTGGTGGGCATGAAGGTGCCGGAGGTCGTCGTCCAGGTGGAACGGCTGCATCCGGTGACGGCACACGGCGCGGCAAAGGGGAGGACGCGATGAGCGAGCCCCACGGCTCCGAGGGCACCACACAACGACTGCCGGTCCTGGAGAAGGCGGCCGGCACAGGCGGGGAGTACGAGGCTCCACCTGCGCCGGCCGACGACTCGGGCGGGGCCGGGAGCAGTGGGCGGTTCTGGTCGGCACGCCGGGTGCCGGCCGGAATCGTGGCGCTGCTGCTCCTGGTCGTCGCGGGCGCCTTCCTGTACGACATCGCCGCGGTGCGAGCCGGCCGGGACGCCCTGGCCTGGCGCCGGGATCTGGCCAGGCAGCTCGCCGAGCGGCCCCTCGACGACATCTGGGTGCTCGTCGGCGCGGGCGTCGCCGCGGCCCTCGGCCTGTGGCTGATCGTGCTGGCGGTGACGCCCGGCCTGCGGGCGGTGCTGCCGATGCGGCGGCCCCACGCCGACGTACGCGCCGGGCTGCACCGGGAGGCGGCGGCCATGGTCCTGCGCGACCGGGCCATGGAGGTCGCCGGAGTGCAGTCGGTCCGGGTGCGGATGCGCCGAACCCGCGCCGACGTCCGCGCGGTCTCCCACTTCCGCGAACAGGACGACGTCCGCGCGGACCTGGAAGCAACCCTCGCCGAGGCCGTCAGGGGGCTGGGCCTGTCCCGGCCGCCCACCCTGTCGGTGCACGTGGTGCGGCCCGGACGGAAGGGGTGAGTACGGTGCTCAGGACCCTCAACCGGGTACTGCTCGGCGTGGTCGGCCTCGTGCTGGTCGTCGTCGGGGGTTCCGTCCTCGCCGTGGGACTGGGCGCCCCGGCGCCCTCGTGGTGGATCCACCAAGACCGGCACGACGTCCTGCTGAGCGAAGCCGAGCGCACCCGGTGGCGGGACGCCGACTGGTGGTGGCCGGTCGTGCTCGCCGTCCTCGCCGTCCTGGTGCTGCTCGCCCTGTGGCGGCTGACCGCCGTCCTGCGCAGGCACCGGCTCTCCGAGGTGCTCGTCGACACCGGCGACGGCGCGGGCGCGCTGCTGCGCGGGCGTGCCCTGGAGGGCGTACTGGCGGGCCAGGCGGGCGAACTGGACGGCGTCGCCCACGCCCAGGCCCGGCTGACGGGCCGGTCGAGCGCCCCGGAGGCCCGCGCACGACTCCGGCTGGAACCGCAGGTGGACCCCGCGACGGCCCTGCACGACTTCACCGACCAGGCGCTCGCCCACGCCCGGCACTCGGCGGGCCTGGCGTCCCTTCCGGCGGAGGTGCGGCTGAAGGGCGTCAAGCACCATGCGGAAAGGGTGAGTTGACAGAAGGGGTGAGGTGAGAGGCCGGAAGGGCCCGCGTGGGCGCGACCAGCGCCCACCGGACCCCTGGACGGCTCAGAACCCGTGCCGCATGCCCCCGTCGACCGGCAGCATGACCCCGGTCAGATAGGACGCGGCGGGTGACAGCAAGAACGCCGCCGTGCGCCCGAACTCCTCCGGCCTCCCGTACCGCCGCAACGGAATCCGCGACTCGTTCGCCGCCCGGGTCGCCTCGGGGTCGGCCGACAGACCGTCCAGTTCGCGCACACGGTCCGTGTCGATGCGGGCCGGAAGCAGTCCGACCACCCGGATGCCGCGCGGTCCCAGCTCGTCGGCGAGGGATTTGGCGAAGCCGGCCAGCCCCGGCCGCAGCCCGTTCGAGATCGTCAGGCCCGGGATCGGTTCGTGCACCGACCCGGACAGCACGAACCCGATGACACCTCCGGCGTCCAGCTCACCCGCCGCCTCCCGCGCGAGCCGTACCGCGCCGAGGAACACCGACTCGAACGCCGTCTGCCACTGCTCGTCCGTGGTGTCGGCGACGAAGCCGGGCGCCGGCCCGCCGACGCTGACGAGGATGCCGTCGAAGCCGCCGAAGTGCTCGCGCGCGGCGGCGATCAGCCGGGCGGCCACCTGAGGGTCGGCGTTGTCCGCGGCCACACCGACCGCGTTCGGGCCCAGCGCGGCCGCCGCGTCGGCGGCGCTCTTCTCACTCCGGCCCGTGACGACCACCTTCGCGCCGTCGGCGACCAGCTCGCGCGCGGCGGCGTTGCCGAGGCCGCGGGTGGCCCCGGTGACGACGTACACCCGGTTCTTCAGTCCAAGATCCATGGCCCCTATCCTGCCCGCTCGTCCCCGAACAGGGCGAGGGCGGTGTTCACCAGTCCGATGTGGCTGAACGCCTGCGGGAAGTTGCCGAGCTGCATGCCGGCCACCGGGTCGTACTCCTCGGACAGCAGCCCCACGTCGTTGGCGAGACCCACCAGCCGTTCGAACAGCTCCCGGGCCTCCTTCGTACGGCCCGTCATGTGCAGTGCGTCCGCGAGCCAGAAGGAACATGCGAGGAAGGTGCCCTCGCCGCCGGGCAGCCCGTCGACGGCCGACTCCTCGGCGCTGTAGCGGTGGACGAGCCCGCCGTGCCCCAGTTCGTCGCGGACCGCGTCGATGGTGCCGATGACGCGCGGGTCGTCGGGCGGCAGGAAGCCGACGCGCGGGATGAGCAGCAGCGCGGCGTCGAGTTCGCGCGAGCCGAAGTACTGCGTGAAGGTGTTCCGTTCCGGGTCGTATCCCTTCTCGCACACCTCGCTGTGCACCTCGTCACGCAGTGCGCGCCAGCCGTCCAGGTCGCCGCGGAGCTGCGGGAAGTCCTCCATGGCGCGCACGGCACGGTCGGCGGCCACCCACACCATCACCTTCGAGTGCACGAAGTCGCGGCGGCCGCCGCGCACCTCCCACAACCCCTCGTCCGGCTGCCGCCACGACTTGCGGAGGAACTCCAGCAGGACGCTCTGCATGGACCACATGTGCGGCTTGACGTGCAGACCCGCCCGCCGGGCCAGCGACAGCGTGTCCATGACCTCGCCGTACACGTCCAGCTGAAGCTGTTTCACGGCCTCGTTGCCGATCCGTACGGGACGGGAGCCGGCGAACCCGGACAGCCACGGCAGCTCGAACTCGGGCAGCCGCCGCTCGCCCGCGAGGCCGTACATGATCTGGAGGTCCGCCGGGTCGCCGGCGACCGCCCGCAGCAGCCAGTCCCGCCAGGCCTCGGCCTCCTCCTGGTAGCCGCACGACAGCAGGGCGCTCAGGGTGAGGGTGGAGTCGCGCAGCCAGCAGAAGCGGTAGTCCCAGTTGCGCACCCCGCCCAGCTCCTCGGGCAGTGAGGTCGTGGCCGCGGCCACGATGCCGCCGGTCGGCGCGTAGGTGAGTGCCTTCAGCGTGATCAGGGAGCGCACCACGGCGTCCCGGTGCGGCCCCTCGTAGCGGCAGCGCGCCGCCCACGCCCGCCAGTCGGCGACGCTGTGCTCCAGCGACTCGTACGGGTCGACGAGCGGCGGACGCGGCTCGTGCGAGGGGTGCCAGGTGAGCACGAACGCGACCTTCTCGCCCTCCTCGACGGTGAACTCCGAGTGCGTACCGAGGTCCTCCCCCCAGGTGTGGACGGGTGGCTCGCTGCGCAGCCACGCCGAGTCCGGTCCGGCGACGGCCACTCGATGCCCGTCGGACCGGCGCATCCACGGCACGACCGAGCCGTAGTCGAAGCGCAGCCGCAGGGTGCTGCGCAGGGTGACCCGGCCGCCGAGCCCCTCCACGACGCGTACGACGTCGGGGGCGCGGTGGCGCTGCGGCATCAGGTCGGTGACGCGCACGCGGCCCTCGTGGGTCTCCCAGTCGGTGTCCAGGACGAGGGTGTCGGGGCGGTATGCGCGCCTCGTGCACCGGTCGGCGCCCTTGGGGGCGATCCGCCAGTGGCCGTTGTCCTCGTTTCCGAGGAGCTTGGCGAAGCAGGCCGCGGAGTCGAAGCGGGGCAGGCAGAGCCAGTCGACGGAGCCGTCCAGGCCGACCAGGGCGGCGGTCTGTTCGTCGCCGATGAGGGCGTAGTCCTCGATACGGGGGTGCACGCAGTGCGGGTTCCCGGGCACCAGGGGTGGCAATCCGGGGCGGGGCCGGGTGGGTGAAGCCGGGCGGCCGCACCGGGAAGGGGCCGTACGGGCCACACGGGTGAGGCGGCCGCGCGGGCGGCTGCCTCACCCGTGTGCGGCCGCCGCACCGGTGAGGCGGTTACACCGTCGCCGGCTCCGACTCCGTCGTGGTCCGCTCGGCCTGCGCCGCCTGCCGGTCGCGCCGTTCCCGCCGGACCAGGACGACCCAGCCGACCGGCACGCCGGCCGCGAACAGCCACCACTGGATGGCGTACGCGTAGTTCAGCGCCGCGTCCTCGCTCCCCGGGCTGCCGATCAGCTCCGGGGTGTCGCCCTTCGGCTCGGGCGCCGTCTGCACGACATAGCCGCCGAGCACCTGGGCGCCGAGGCGGCGCGCTTCCTGCGCACTGTTGATCAGCATGATCTGCCGGTCCGGCAGGCCCTTGAGGTCCTTGATGCCACTCGCCGCGGTCGTCTCGTCGGGCATGAGCCGCCCGGTGACGGTGATCCGGCCGCCCGGCGGTGCGGGGATCTTCGGGAACGCGGTCTGGCTCGGGCCGTTCGCGGGGATCCAGCCGCGGTTGACCAGCAGCACCCTGCCGTCCGTGAGGACGAACGGGGTCAGGACGTGGTAGCCGACCTCGTCGTCGGAGTTGGTGCGGCGGCGGACGACGACCTCGTCGTCGGTGTCGAAGCGGCCCTTCGCCGTCACGTTGTGGTACCGCTCGCCGGTGGTGACGGTGTGACCGGGGGAGGTCAGCCGCTCCACGGGCACAGGGTCGGCGGAGAGCGCGGCGGAGACCAGCTGGTTCCGGGCGGTGCGCTCCTCGTAGCGGTGCATCTGCCAGATACCCAGCCTGATCATCGTGGGGATCAATAGGAGGGCGACCAGCGTGAGGATCACCCACTGCCGGGACAACAGGAAGCGGTACACCCCACGACCGTACAACCGGGTCGTGGGGCGCACGGAGGCGGGTACCGGAAGCAGGGCTTCCGGGGGCCGGCTCAGACCTTGTCGACGATGCCCACCTTGCCCTCCGCGCGGGCGCAGTGGGCGCCGCAGAACCAGTGACCCTCGACCTCGACGCCCTGCCCGATGATCTGCACCCGGCAGTGCTCGCAGATCGGGGCCATGCGGTGGATCGCACAGGCGAAGCAGTCGAAGACGTGCACCGAGCCCTGGGCGTGCACCTCGAAGGTCATTCCGTAGTTATTGCCGCAAACTTCGCAAGTCGCCATGGGCCACAGGGTGAGCGCTCGGCGCGGCGCGGGCGAGCGGTTGCCGGGCGAGTCGCGCGGCAATCACCCGTCCGTACGGTCGCTGCCGGGCCGCCGCCCGGTCGCCGAGCGCCGTTTCGTACGGTCATCCCTCCGACGCCGCTTCGACGTCACCGAGGAGCTGCCCGAACGCCGCCTCGTCCACCACCGGCGTCCCGAACTGACGGGCCTTCACCACCTTCGACGTGCCCGAGTCCGGGTCGTTGGTGACGAGGAGGCTGGTCAGCCGGGACAGACTCGTCGCGACATGCAGCCCGGCCTCGGTCGCGCGGTCCTCCAGCAGGTCGCGCTCGGTCGACGTGTCCCCGGAGAAGGCGACCCGCATGCCCTGTTTGAGCCTCTTGCCCGCTTCGTATCGCCCTGGGTTGGGATAGGGGCACGCCGGCCTTCTGCGGGCGGGGCGCCAACTGGTTGGCCGATAGCTTCCGTAGCCCGCCGGCTGCTGCCGGGGCACGGCCCGGTCCGTCCACTCGGTCAGCGGCCGGCACTCGTGCAGCGGCAGCCGTACGCCACCCGCCGCCGCGGCCCTCAGGCTCGGCCGGAACGCCTCCGCGAGGACGCGCGCGTCATCGAGGGCATGATGCGCCCGCTGCTGTACGACGCCGAAGTGTGCCGCCAGGGCCTCCAGCTTGTAGTTGGGCAGCGGCAGGGCCAGCTCCTTGGAGAGCGCGATGGTGCACAGCCGCTGCCGCACCGGCGCCTCGCGCTCCGCGCGCGCGTACTCGCGCGCGATCATCTGCCAGTCGAAGACCGCGTTGTGCGCGACGAGCACCCGGCCGTCCAGGCGGGCCGAGAACTCCTCGGCGATCTCCTGGAAGAGGGGAGCGCCCTCCAGCACGTCACTCGTCAGGCCGTGGATCCACACGGGGCCCGGGTCCCGCTGCGGGTTGACGAGCGTGTACCAGTGGTCCTCGACCTCGCCGCGCTCGTCCAGACGGTAGACGCCCGCGGAGATTATCCGGTCGTCCCGGGCCAGGCCGGTGGTCTCCACGTCAACGACCGCGTATCCCTTCGGATACGCGGCCGGCCAGGCGGTGGGGGAGGACGCTGCCCTCGTGCGGTCTTCGAGCATGGTCCCTGAGGATACGGGTCGCGACTGACAGCCCCCGTCCACAGGTGCGTTGTCGGGTTCGGCTGTTCGAGCAAGGCCGAATTCCCTTCCCCGATGGACGGTTTGGTCCCCTCCCCGGTCCTCGGCGTCGGTCCGCGTCGGCACGGGGCGCGTGCGGCCCGGGGTGCGATCCTCCGACTGTGACCGAACCCACGCATGACGACGGCGTCGTCTCCACCGCGGGCCCCTTGGTGGAGATCGCCATAAAGCAAGCGCGTACCGTCGGTAATACTTGTGGGTAACAACGTCTAGCCGCGGCCGACCAGCGGTTCTACGGTGCCCTCATGCCGAACCTGCCCGATGTCGTGCTGTGGTCGATCCCCGCCTTCGTGCTGCTCACTTTGATCGAGATGATCAGCGTCCGCCTCCATCCCGACGAGGACGCGGCAGGCTACGAGGCCAAGGACGCCGCCACGAGCGTCGGCATGGGACTCGGGAGCCTGGCCTTCGACTTCCTGTGGAAGATCCCGATCGTCGCCGTCTACACGGCGGTGTACGAACTCACCCCAGTGCGGGTGCCCGTACTGGGGTGGACCGTCCCTTTGATGCTGCTCGCCCAGGACTTCTTCTACTACTGGTCACACCGCGGACACCACGTCATCCGCATCCTGTGGGCCTGCCACGTCGTCCACCACTCCAGCCGCAGGTTCAACCTCACCACCGCCCTGCGCCAGCCCTGGACCTCGCTGACCGTCTGGCCGTTCTACGTCCCCCTCATAGCCCTCGGCGTGCACCCGGCCGCCCTCGCGTTCTGCTCCTCCGCGAACCTCGTCTACCAGTTCTGGATCCACACCGAGCGGATCGACAGGATGCCCCGCTGGTTCGAGTACGTCTTCAACACGCCGTCGCACCACCGGGTGCACCATGCTTCCCAGGGCGGCTATCTGGACCGCAACTTCGGCGGCATCCTCATCGTCTGGGACCGGCTCTTCGGATCATTCGTCGCCGAGACCGTGCGGCCCGTCTACGGGTTGACCAAGAACATCGACACGTTCAACCCGCTCAAGGTGGCCACTCATGAGTACGTCGCCATCGTCAAGGACGTGAAGGCGGCGGCCGGTTGGCGCGAGCGCGCCGGGCGGGTGTTCCGGGGACCCGGGTGGCAGCCGGCGCCCGCGCCCGTGCCGGAAGCGGCCGGGGAAACCGTGGTCGCGTGACCGTTCGCCGAGTCCTGTTCGCCGCCTTCGCGCTCGTCGTCGCCGCGGATCTCGTCTGCCTCGGCCTGGGGTTCGGCCCCGGGCACACCGTCGCCAAGCCGCTGCTGATGCCCCTCCTGGCCGCGTACGCGGCATCACACGGCGCCCCCCGCCTCCTGCTCGCCGCTCTCGTCTTCGGCTGGGGCGGCGACGTCCTGCTGCTGTTCGACGCCGAGCCGGCCTTCCTCGCCGGCATGGCCTCCTTCGCGGCCGGCCACCTCTGCTATCTCGCCCTCTTCCAGGCATACGGCGACGCACGCGCGCGTGGCGGCCTGCTCGTCCCCGTCTACGCCACCGCCCTGCTCGCCACCGTGGCCTCGCTCTGGCCGGACCTGCCCGCAGACCTCCGCGTTCCCGTCGCCGGCTACAGCCTCCTGCTCACGGCCATGGCGTACGCGGCAGCGACCCGCCTCGGCCTCCTCGCCGGCCTCGGCGGTGCGCTCTTCCTGCTGTCCGACACCCTGATCGCCACCGGCGTCGCCGACTGGCCCCAGCCGCCGCGACCCGACCTGTGGATCATGCTCACCTACATCGCCGCGCAACTCCTCCTCACCTCCGGCACACTCGGTGCCCACGACACGCGTCCGGCACCGGTGACGGCGTACGGCGACGTGCGCTCGCCCGCCCCTTGAGCGCACCCGCGGTCGATCACCGGCTGAGGCTCCCGGACCGCGAGAGCCTCACCAGCGGATCGGCACCGGCAACGCCGTCAGCAGCCCCGACACCGCGACCACCACGCCCAGCGCGACGACCTCCGCGCGCGCGGGCGAGCAGGCGGTCAGCGGGTCGGCGGCCCGGCCGAGCCGGATCCGCGCCCACAGGGCGAGCGCGGCGACGGCGGCCACGAGGAGCACCTTGGCCAGCAGGACGCGTCCGTACGCCGTCGTCGTCAGCTGCTCCAGGATCGTCTCCGCAGGCATGCGGCGCAGCGAACTGGCCACCCCGGTCGCCGTGATGGCGGCGAGCAGAACGGCCGCCACGCGCGCGTAGAGGCCCAACAACGCCACGCCCGCTTCCGAGGGCCCCCAGCACCGCAGCATCCGCAGCGCGTAGAGCAGACCACCCGCCCACAGCGCCGCGCACGTCAGATGCACCAGCGTCAGCCCGGAGCCGACCAGCGGGCTCTGTTCGGTGGTGGGATGCGCGCGCAGGGCCTCGGCGACGACCACCGCGGCCAGCGGCCACACCTGCGTCGCCGGCCGCGCCGAGAGCGCGCACAGCCCGGCGGCGAGGAACCCGTTGACCTCCACCAGGGCGAGCTTCCCGTCCCGCGACTCGTAGAGGCCGCCGACGTCGATCTCGGCGATGCTGCCCGGCACCGCGTTCCCCGTCGCCACGATCGACGCGAGTCCCAGTGCGGCGACGAAACCGGCGGCTGCCGCGTACGGGGCCCAGCCGCGGGGTGCGGCTTCCGGAGCGCCGGGCACGCCACGGAGCAGCCGGCGTACGAACAACTCGCCCACCGGCACGCACAGGGCCCCGAACAGCACGGTGCGCAGCAGCGCGACAGCGCCGACGCCGGGTGCGGCGGCCTCTCCGGTGTCGTGCAGCGCGGTGGACGGCCCGAGCAGCGGCACCAGCGCGGCCAGCAGCACCAGGACCAGGACGGCGACGGCCCGGCCGGTCCCGGGGCGCCGCGCGGGCTCGGTCGCGCCGGACACGCCGGGCGTGGGTCTTGGCAAGGTCACCTCGAGATCTTCACCAGCCGTCATGGAGCAGGGCAAGTCCAGGCATACAACGGGGACGTACGGCATTCCGCTCATCGATACGTTTGCGGCCCGACCGTGACTCAGCTCCGGCGCGGCGCGTCCGCTCCCCAGGGCCCCGGCGCCGTGTCCAGTCGGCCGGGCCGCCCTCGAAGGAGACCGGCGGCAGGGCGTACCGCAGCCGCCCGGGCGCACGGTCGGTCTGGGCCGGCCACTCGTCCGGCCCGGCGTACATCTCGTCCAGGCAGGCCACGGCCGACCTCATTCATCAGCCACTTGGCCGGCGCCGACCGTACGTGCCCCCGACTCGGCGGCGGCCGGCGCTCACGCGCCCACGAGGACGTCGCGGACGTGAGGTTCAAGGCAGGCGGGAAGCTGGGCACCGCCACCCACCCGGCGTGCGACGACACCGGCGGCCAGGACGAGACCCTGTCGGCGGGCACGATGACGGCCTACGAGCTGGACGGCGTCCCGGCCGAGGTGGCCATCGCGGTCGGGGACCCGCCTGCGGACGCGCGACTCGTCGCCGTCCACGCGAACAAGGAACTGCCGCCCGAGGTGCGGAAACTGATCGACGGATCCTGACACCGGTGCGGGGCGTCACCGCCCCGCACCGGCCAGGCCTGCTCCTGAAGCCGGTACGGCACGGCAAGGTCCGCCGGGCACCCGTCGGCCTGGAGGAGACGATGCGCAGAACACACTCGGCCTGACAACACCGGGCGGCGCGGCCCGTCGAGGCCGCGCCGCCCGGTTCGGGAGTTCGGGCTATTCCACCGCGCGCAGGGCGTTGACGATGCCGTGCCCGTAGAAGCCGTTGACGTGCTTGCCGCCCTTGCACACCGCGTCCTGCGTGCCGTTCCCGTCCTGGTCGTACGACTCCGGGCAGGCGGTGGCGTCCGCCTGCGCCTTGAGCAGCGCCTGGAGCTGGGCCGGTGTCGCCTTCGGGTGCGTCGACTTCAGCAGCGCGGCGACACCCGCGGCGTGCGGAGAAGCCATCGACGTGCCCTGGAGGAAGGCGTACTGGCCGTTCGGCATGGTGGACAGGATGCGGCCGTTCTTCGACGGCGTGTCCGGGATCTGGTAGAGCCGGTCGCCGCCCGGCGCGGCGACGTCGATGACGCCCTTGCCGTACGTGGAGTAGTACGACTTGAGGTTCTGGACGCCCGTCGCGCTGACCGTGACGACACCCGGCAGCTGCGTCGGCACGTCGAAGCACTCGTGCGGGTCGATGGTCCGCTCGACCGGCGTGGAGTCGTCGGGGCTGGAGTCGTCCACGATCGCGTCGGAGTCCAGGTCGTGGTTGGAGTTGCCCGCCGACGCGACGTTGAGCAGACCCTTGTGCTGGGCGTACAGCTGTGCCCTGTTGACCGCATCGACGATGGCCCGCTGGTCGGGGTCGTCCATGCAGTTGTACAGCCACGGATCAACGTAGTAGCTGTTGTTGGTGATCTCGACACCGTGGTCGGCGGCGAACACGAAGGCGCACACGACGCTCTCCGGGTAGAAGAGGCCGTTGTCCGGGTCGCTCACCTTGATGCCGGAAACCTTGACGCCCGGAGCGACACCGGCGACACCGATGCCGTTGCGGGCCGCGGCTATCTCACCGGCCACGTGCGTGCCGTGGTAGTCGTCCGCGGTGTACGGGCGCCAGGCGCCCTCGCTGGTGTCCGCCACGCCGCCGACACAGTTGGCCGACTGGGACGCGGAGAAGTTCGGGGCGAGGTCCGGGTGGGTGTCGTCGACGCCGGTGTCGATCACGGCGACGGTCACCTTGCGGCTGCCCGGGTTGATCTTCGCGGCCTTGTCGGCGCCGATCGCCCGGAGGTCCCACTGGTCGGCCTCGAGGGGCTCGCTGTCGGGCGCCGCCGCGGACGCGCTCTCGACCTTCGCGGCCTGCTCCTTCGACAGGAACTGCGCCGAACCCTCGTCGGTCGAGCCGGCGGCGGTCAGCGGCGTGGTGCGGGTGGCACCCGCCGACTGCACCCCGCGCACCCGGCGTATCTCCTTGCCGAAGTCCGGGTTCGACGAGTGGACGACGATCACGCCGATCTTCTCGTACGTGGTCACGACGGTGCCGCCGGCCACGGGCACCGCCTTCTTCACCGCTTCGATCGTGCGGCGGTCCAGCTTGGTGTTGACGACGTACGCCAGGTTGGGCGCGTCCACCGCCTGAGCGGAGGTCTCCGCCTGCGGGGCGGCCGACGCGGCCACGGGCAGGAAGCCCAGCGAGGCCGTCAGAGACAGCGCGACGGGCACGGCAAGGGCAAGGCGGCGTCTGGAACGCAGATGAGGCATGGGGTCTCCACATCATCCGGAAAACGAAACCGGCCCGAGGCACAGGTGGCGCTCGGGCAGGTACATGACGAGTGTTGCAGGCCCGAAGCTATCTCCCGAAGTCACTGGCCAGCAATGACTTACCAGAGGTGACTTCCGAAAGAAGCCCGCGTTGTTGAACCGGGGCTTGCGCGCCGCCGTGACCTTGGGCAGGGAACGCGAGGACACTCGCCCCCGATCCCCGTAACAACCGCATCCGCAACGCGAGGAGACTCCGTGGCCACCGACGCACCGCCCCCCTCGAAGGAGCAACACAAACTCCCCTCACCCGAGGAGTTCACCGAGGTGGCGGAGAGCGCGGAGTTCGGTGAACTGCGCCGCTCCTACCGCTCCTTCGCCTTTCCGCTGACCGTCGGCTTCATCGCCTGGTACCTGCTGTACGTCCTGCTGTCCAACTACGCGGGCGACTTCATGGGCACCAAGGTCTTCGGCAACATCAACATCGCCTTCATCTTCGGCATCGCCCAGTTCCTCACCACCTTCCTCATCGCCTGGTGGTACTCGCGGCACGCCGCCGCGAAGCTCGACCCCAAGGCCGAGGCCATCAAGTCCCGAATGGAGGGCGGCGCATGAGCCCCGTACAGCAGACCTTCCTCGCGGCGGGGGAGGCCAGCGAGCACCGGCCGCTGATCATCTCCCTGTTCGCGGCCTTCGTCGTCGCGACCCTCGTCATCACCGTCTGGGCGGGCCGCCAGACCAAGGACGCCGCCGACTTCTACGCCGGCGGACGCCAGTTCAGCGCCTTCCAGAACGGCCTCGCCGTCTCCGGCGACTACATGTCGGCCGCGTCCTTCCTCGGCATCGCCGGCGCCATCGCCCTGTTCGGTTACGACGGCTTCCTGTACTCCATCGGCTTCCTGGTCGCCTGGCTGGTGGCGCTGCTCCTCGTCGCGGAGCCGCTGCGCAACTCCGGCCGCTACACCATGGGTGACGTCCTGGCGTACCGCATGCGCCAGCGCCCGGTCCGCACCGCGGCCGGCACCTCCACGATCGTCGTCTCGATCTTCTACCTGCTGGCCCAGATGGCGGGCGCGGGCGTCCTCGTCTCGCTGCTGCTCGGCATCACCTCCGACGCCGGCAAGATCCTCATCGTCGCCCTCGTCGGCGTCCTGATGATCGTGTACGTCTCCATCGGCGGCATGAAGGGCACCACCTGGGTCCAGATGGTCAAGGCCGTGCTGCTCATCAGCGGCACCATCCTGATCACCTTCCTGGTGCTGCTGAAGTTCAACTTCAACATCTCCGACCTGCTGGGCACGGCCGCCGAGAACAGCGGCAAGGGCACCGCGTTCCTGGAGCCCGGTCTCCAGTACGGCGCGACCGGCACCACCAAGCTGGACTTCATCTCCCTCGGCATCGCCCTGGTGCTCGGCACCGCCGGCCTGCCGCACATCCTGATCCGCTTCTACACGGTCCCCAACGCCAAGGCCGCCCGGAAGTCCGTGAACTGGGCCATCGGCATCATCGGCGGCTTCTACCTGATGACCATCGCCCTCGGCTTCGGCGCCGCGGCGCTCATCTCGCAGGAAGAGATCATCGCGTCCAACCCGTCCGGCAACACGGCGGCCCCGCTGCTCGCCCTGCACCTCGGCGGCGTCGACTCCGCCTGGGGCGCCATCCTGCTCGCCGTGATCTCGGCGGTCGCCTTCGCGACGATCCTCGCCGTGGTCGCCGGCCTCACCCTCGCGTCGTCGTCGTCCTTCGCGCACGACATCTACGCGAACGTCATCAAGAAGGGCAAGGCAACCGAGAAGCAGGAGATGAGGGCGGCCCGGCTGGCGACCATCGGCATCGGCGCCGCCTCCATCCTCCTGGGCGCCCTCGCCCGCGACCTGAACGTCGCCGGTCTCGTCGCCCTCGCCTTCGCGGTCGCGGCCTCCGCCAACCTGCCGACGATCCTCTACAGCCTGTTCTGGAAGCGGTTCACCACCCAGGGCGCCCTGTGGTCGATCTACGGCGGTCTGATCGTCGCCGTCGGCCTGGTGCTGTTCTCGCCCGTCGTCTCCGGCGATCCCAAGGCCATGTTCCCGGACGTCGACTTCGCCTGGTTCCCGCTGAAGAACCCCGGCATCATCTCGATCCCGTTCGGCTTCGTGATGGGCTGGCTCGGCACGGTCCTCTCCAAGGAGGAGCCGGACACCGCCAAGTACGCGGAGCTGGAGGTACGGTCCCTGACCGGCACCGGCGCCCACTGAGGAATCCCGCGGGAATCCACTGAGATCCCCCCTGAGCGGCCGCGTCGTAGGTCCCTACGACGCGGCCGCGCCCCGTCTCGTGGGATCGGGCTCTGGTGTTGTCAGTGCCGTCACGTAGGCTCGCAGGAGACGGGAACAGTTGATCCGCGACGAGGGGAGGGGCCCACGTGCTCATCGACACCTACGGCCGGGTGGCCACCGACCTGCGAGTCTCGCTGACCGACCGCTGCAATCTGCGCTGTACCTACTGCATGCCCGAGGAGGGCCTGCAGTGGCTCGCCAGGCCCGACCTGCTCACCGACGACGAGATCGTGCGGCTCATCGACATAGCCGTCACCTCCCTCGGCATCGAGGAGGTCCGCTTCACCGGCGGCGAGCCCCTTCTGCGCCCCGGCCTGGTCGGCATCGTCGAGCGCGTCGGCGCCCTCGAGCCGCGCCCTCAGATGTCCCTCACCACCAACGGCATCGGCCTCAAGCGCACCGCCGCCGCCCTGAAGGCGGCCGGCCTGGACCGGGTCAACGTCTCCCTGGACACCCTGCGCCCGGACGTCTTCAAAACCCTCACCCGCCGCGACCGCCACCAGGACGTCATCGCCGGACTGGAGGCCGCCCGAGACGCCGGCCTGACCCCGGTCAAGGTCAACACGGTCCTGATGCCGGGACTGAACGAGGACGAGGCCCCGGACCTGCTGGCCTGGGCGGTGGAGCACGACTACGAACTGCGCTTCATCGAGCAGATGCCCCTCGACGCCCAGCACGGCTGGAAGCGCGACGGCATGATCACGGCGGGAGACATCCTGACCTCCCTGCGCACCCGCTTCGACCTCACCGAAGAGGGCTCCGGCGAGCGCGGCTCGGCCCCCGCCGAACGCTGGCTCGTCAACGGCGGACCGCACCGCGTCGGCGTCATCGCCTCCGTCACCCGCCCGTTCTGCGCGGCCTGCGACCGGACCCGCCTGACGGCCGACGGCCAGGTACGCACGTGCCTGTTCGCCACGGAGGAGACCGACCTGCGCGCCGCCCTGCGCTCCGACGCTTCCGACGAGGAGATCGCCCGCATCTGGCGTCTGGCCATGTGGGGCAAGAAGGCGGGCTCGGGCCTGGACGACCCGGCGTTCCTGCAGCCGGACCGGCCGATGTCGGCGATCGGCGGCTAGCGGATCCTCCGGCCGGCCGGAGGATCCAGGGGCCGGCTAGGAGGCCTCGGAGGACTCCCACTCCGACAGGAGGACCACGTCCTTCAGGAACCCGCGCACCCCGAGGAACTGTGACAGGTGCTCCCGGTGCTCCTCGCACGCGAGCCACGTCTTGCGCCGCTCCGGCGTATGGAGCTTCGGGTTGTTCCACGCCAGCACCCACACGGCGTCGGCTCGACAGCCCTTGGCGGAACAGATCGGGGTTTCTTCACTCACCGGTTCGTCTCACAGATGCGCTGAAAAAGGCGACGCCGAGCAGCCACGGGGGGAGCTGCCCGGCGTCGGTCCGTCGCTCCGACGGGGGATGCGGAGCGCCTACGAAGTATGTCACGGGTAACCCGTCGCCCGGCACCGGAACAACATGATTGATCTGAGCTTTTCTTGAGCTTGGCGACGCCCTGACTTCCGGTTTGTGACCCGCCCTCGGGCGCCGCGCATGATCATGCCCGCTCGCGCGGTTCCTTCGGTGCGCCCGACGCCGGATCGGCCACGACGTCTTCCGGGACGTCTTCCGGGACGTCTTCCGGGACGTCTTCCGGGACGTCTTCCGGGACGGGTTCCGTAAAGGTGTCCTGAGCACCGGGCGGAGTGATCATCGGCCGCGTCGGCGCGGCCACGAACGTCGACGGGAGCGACGGTGCGTTCTCCCGCCCCGCGTTGGCGACCACCACGGCGATATAGGGCAATACCACCCCGAGCACCAGCGCGACGATCGCGACGTGCCGTTCCACGTTCCACAGCGTCGCCGCGAGGATCACCGAGAGCGTACGGACCGACATCGAGATGACGTACCGGCGCTGCCGTCCGCGCACGTCTTCCTGGAGGCTCGTCCGGGCCCCGGTGATCCGGAACACCTCGACGTTGCCGCCGCCATGCTGCTTCCGCATCACATTCCACCATCCGCCCGCATCCGACTCCGCCCGCCCCGTATCCGGTCCGTTCCCCGGCCGGGGAACGCGATCCGGACAGCATCCACGGTACGCCGGGCCTGCGCCGCCTACGAGAGCGGGGCATGTCCAACCTGGACGAACGTCCTCGGCCGCGGCACGTACGGCCGCACCCGGCATGCGACGTACGGCGAGCCGTCCGACACTGGGCGTAATGCTCACTTAGAGCCGTACGAGGAGGCAGCCATGGGCTGGTTGTGGGCCATCATCGTGGGATTCGTCCTGGGTCTGATCGCGAAGGCGATCATCCCGGGCAAGCAGCACAGCCCTCTCTGGCTGACCACCATCTTCGGCATCCTGGGCGCGATCGTCGGCAACGCCATCGCCCGTGCGGCCGGCGTCGAGGCCACTTCCGGCATCGACTGGCTGCGGCATCTGTTCCAGCTCGTGGCCGCGGTCGTCATCGTCTTCCTGGGCGACATGGCGTACATGGCGACGCTGGGCCGCAACAAGCAGAGAACCTGAGGGCGGCACGGCGAAGGGGCCGCCTCCTGTGCGGGAGGCGGCCCCCTTCGCCGTTTCCGGCCCGGGTGCGTCTAGGAACCCGTGACCTCGACGGCCGCCAGGTTCTTCTTGCCCCGGCGCAGCACCAGCCAGCGCCCGTGCAGCAGGTCCTCCTTGGCGGGTACGGCGTCCTCCGCGGCGACCTTCGCGTTGTTCACGTAGGCGCCGCCCTCCTTGACCGTGCGGCGCGCGGCCGACTTGCTGGCGACCAGCCCGACCTCGGCGAACAGGTCGACCACCTGACCGAGCTCGGTGACCTGGATGTGCGGCACCTCGGACAGGGCCGCGGCCAGCGTCTTCTCGTCCAGGTCGGTCAGCTCGCCCTGGCCGAAGAGGGCCTTGGACGCGGTGATCACGGCGGCCGTCTGGTCGGCGCCGTGCACCAGCGTCGTCAGCTCCTCCGCCAGCGCCCGCTGGGCGGCCCGCGCCTGCGGACGCTCCTCGGTCTGCCGCTCCAGTTCCTCGATCTCCTCATGGGACCTGAAGCTGAAGATGCGCAGGAACTTGGAGACGTCCCGGTCGTCCGCGTTCAGCCAGAACTGGTAGAAGGCGTACGGCGTGGTCATCTCGGGGTCGAGCCAGATCGTGCCGGACTCCGTCTTGCCGAACTTCGTGCCGTCGGCCTTGGTGATCAGTGGCGTGCCCAGCGCGTGCACCACGGCGTCGGGCTCGACGCGGTGGATCAGGTCGGTGCCCGAGGTGAGGTTGCCCCACTGGTCGCTGCCGCCGGTCTGCAGCGTGCAGCCGTACCGCCGGTACAGCTCCAGGAAGTCCATGCCCTGCAGGATCTGGTAGCTGAACTCGGTGTAGCTGATGCCCGCGTCGGAGTTGAGCCGCCGCGCGACGGCCTCCTTCGCGATCATCTTGTTGACCCGGAAGTGCTTGCCCACGTCCCGCAGGAACTCGATGGCCGACAGGCCCTGGGTCCAGTCCAGGTTGTTGACCATGACCGCAGCGTTCGGCCCCTCGAAGTCGAGCAGGGGCTGGATCTGCCCGCGCAGCCGCTCGACCCACTGGGCCACGGTCTCCGGCGCGTTCAGCGTGCGCTCCGAGTTCGGCTTCGGGTCGCCGATCAGACCCGTGGCGCCCCCGACCAGGCCCAGTGGACGGTTGCCCGCCTGCTGGATCCGGCGCATCGTCAGGATCTGCACGAGGTTGCCGAGGTGCAGGCTGGGCGCGGTCGGGTCGAAGCCGCAATAGAACGTGACGGGACCGTCCGCGAACGCCTTGCGCAATGCGTCCTCGTCAGTGGAGAGGGCGATCAGCCCGCGCCACTTCAGTTCGTCGACGATGTCCGTCACGGTTCTCGTATCTCCTTGGAATGACCTTCGGGCAGCCGAGCGACAGCCGACTACGAGGTTATACGCCCTGACTGACAGAGCTCATATTGAAGTCCGGCACCCTCAGGGCCGGCATCGCAGCCCTAGTGAACCAGTCGCTCCACTCCCTCGGCAGCGTCTTTTCCGTGCGCCCGGCCTCGGTGGCCCGGCCCAGCAGGCCCACCGGCGACTCGTTGAACCGGAAGTTGTTGACCTCGCCGCTCACCTCGCCGTTCTCGACGAGGTAGACACCGTCCCGGGTCAGGCCGGTGAGCAGCAGCGTCGCCGGGTCGACCTCGCGGATGTACCAGAGGCAGGTCAGCAGCAGTCCGCGCCCGGTGTTCGCGACCATCTCCTCCAGGGACCGGTCCTCGCCCCCGTCCAGGATCAGGTTGTCGATGCCCGGCGCCACCGGCAGCCCGGTCAGCTCCGCGCTGTGCCGGCTGGTCAGCAGACCGCTCAGCTCGCCCTCGCGCACCCACTCGGTGGCGGTCAGCGGCAGCCCGTTGTCGAACACCGACTGGTCGCCCCCGGAGGAGTGCGTGAGCACGAAGGGCGCCGACTCCAGGCCCGGCGCGTGCGGGTCGCTGCGCAGGGTCAGGGGCAGGTCGGTGAGCCGCTCGCCCAAGCGGGTGCCACCGCCCGGCTTGGAGAACACCGTGCGGCCCTCGACCGCGTCCCGGCCCGACGCCGACCACATCTGGTAGATCAGCAGGTCCGCCACGGCGGTCGGCGGCAGCAGCGTCTCGTACCGCCCGGCGGGCAGATCGATCCGGCGCTCGGCCCATCCGAGGCGTACGGCCAGTTCGGCGTCCAGAGCGGCCGGGTCGACGTCCTTGAAGTCCCGCGTCGACCGCCCCGCCCACGCCGACCGCGTACGGTCCGGCGACTTGGCGTTCAGCTCCAGCGTCCCGTTGGGCTGGTCGTGACGCAGCCGCAGCCCCGTCGACGTACCGAGGTAGCTGGTGACCAGCTCGTGGTTGGCGAAGCCGTACAGCTCGCGTCCGCCCGCACGCGCGCGTGCGAACGCCTCACCGAGCGTCGGCGCGAAGTCGGCGAACACCGCGGAGGAGGTCTCGGCGGGCGCGTCCGTGAAGTCGGGGGACTCGGGTACGCCGGTGACCAGCGGCCGGGCGTCCTCGGCGGGCTGGGCACCGCGCGCGGCGGCCTCGGCGGCCCGCACCAGCGGCTCCAGCTCGTCCGCGGTCACGGCCGACCGTGAGACGACCCCGGAGGCCGTGCCCTCCTTGCCGTCGACGGTCGCGATGACGGTGAGCGTACGGCCGCGGGTGACACCGTTCGTGGTGAGCGCGTTGCCGGCCCAGCGCAGGTTGGCGGTCGACTGCTCGTCGGCGATGACCACACAGCCGTCCGCCCGGGACAGGGCGAGGGCCCGCTCGACGATCTCGTGCGGCTTGTTCGTCAGCGAAGTGATGCCGTTGGGCACACGCGGACTCATCGACCGGCCTCCTGCGTGGTGTTCAGAATGTTGACGCCCTTGAAGAGGGCGGACGGGCAGCCGTGGGAGACGGCCGCGACCTGGCCCGGCTGGGCCTTGCCGCAGTTGAAGGCGCCGCCGAGGACGTACGTCTGCGGGCCGCCCACCGCGGCCATCGATCCCCAGAAGTCGGTGGTCGTCGCCTGGTAGGCGACGTCCCGCAGCTGCCCGGCGATCCGCCCGTTCTCGATCCTGAAGAACCGCTGCCCGGTGAACTGGAAGTTGTAGCGCTGCATGTCGATCGACCAGGACCGGTCTCCGACGACGTAGATCCCGCGCTCCACGCTCCCGACCAGGTCCTCGGTGGACATCCCGGCGGGGTCCGGCCGCAGGGACACGTTGGCCATGCGCTGCACCGGGACGTGCCCGGGCGAGTCGGCGAAGGCGCAGCCGTTGGACCGCTCGAACCCGGTCAGCCGCGCGATCCGCCGGTCCAGCTGGTAGCCGACCAGGGTGCCGTTCCTCACCAGGTCCCAGGACTGGCCGGCGACGCCCTCGTCGTCGTACCCGACCGTCGCCAGGCCGTGCTCGGCGGTGCGGTCACCGGTGACGTTCATCAGCTCGGAGCCGTACCTGAGCTTGCCCAGCTGGTCGAAGGTGGCGAAGGAGGTGCCGGCGTAGGCGGCCTCGTAGCCGAGGGCCCGGTCCAGCTCGGTGGCGTGCCCGATGGACTCGTGGATGGTCAGCCACAGGTTGGACGGGTCGACGACGAGGTCGTACACACCCGACTCGACACTGGGTGCCCGCATCTTCTCGGCGAGGAGTTCCGGGATCTGCGCCAGTTCCGCGTCCCAGTCCCAGCCGGTGCCCGTGAGGTACTCCCAGCCGCGTCCGACGGGCGGCGCGATGGTCCGCATGGAGTCGAACTCGCCGCTCGACTCGTCGACGGACACGGCGGTCAGCTGCGGGTGCAGCCGGACCCGCTGCTGGGTGGTCACGGTTCCGGCCGTGTCGGCGTAGAACTTGTTCTCATGGACGGTGAGCAGTGAGGCGTCCACGTGGTTGACGCCGTCGGCGGCCAGGAGCCGCGCGCTCCACTCCGCCAGCAGTGCCGCCTTCTCCTCGTCGGGCACCGAGAACGGATCGATCTCGTACGACGAGATCCACGACTTCTCGGAGTGCACCGGCTCGTCGGCCAGCTCCACGCGCTCGTCCGACCCGGCGGCCTTGATCACCTGGGCGGACAGTTTCGCCATCTGGACCGCCTGCGAGGCGACCTTGGCGGCGGCGTCCAGGGTCAGATCCACACCCGAGGCGAACCCCCACGTCCCGCCGTGCACGACCCGCACCGCGTACCCGAGGTCGGTGGTGTCCGAGGTGCCGGAGGGCTTGGCGTCCCGCAGCCGCCAGGACGCGCTGCGCACCCGCTCGAACCGGAAGTCCGCGTGCGCCGCGCCCAGCGCACGCGCGCGTGCCAGCGCGGCGTCGGCCAAGGCGCGTAGCGGAAGCGCCGTGAAGGCTTCGTCGATCGTATGAGGCACGGGGCTCTCCCTGATGTCGTGGCCTGTCGGCTCCGATCATGTCGCGCGGGCAGGTCAACGGACCATACGTTTCCGGCGGAGTTCCGCATCTTTCTGTAGGGACCCGACAGCGAGTCCCGTTAGCCACTGTGGATGCCCGATTGTCCGCGCACGGGCCGGGACCGATAGGTTTTCGAGGAAGCCGCCTGTCACCAGGTGTTCGGGCGGGTGTGTCAGACCGCTATCGAAAGGGTGATCTGTTGAGCCGCTCGGTTCTCGTCACCGGAGGCAACCGGGGCATCGGCCTCGCCATCGCCCGCGCGTTCGCCGACGCCGGTGACAAGGTTGCCATCACGTACCGCTCGGGCGAGCCGCCGGCCGGCTTCCTGGCCGTCAAGTGCGACATCACCGACACCGAGCAGGTGGAGCAGGCCTACAAGGAGATCGAGGCCGAGCACGGCCCGGTGGAGGTGCTGGTCGCCAACGCCGGCATCACCAAGGACCAGCTCCTGATGCGCATGTCCGAGGAGGACTTCACCTCGGTCATCGACACCAACCTGACGGGCACCTTCCGCGTCGTCAAGCGTGCCAACCGCGGCATGCTGCGCGCCAAGAAGGGCCGCGTCGTGCTGATCTCGTCGGTCGTGGGTCTGTACGGTGGCCCCGGCCAGGCGAACTACGCCGCCTCCAAGGCCGCCCTGGTGGGTTTCGCGCGCTCGCTCGCCCGTGAGCTGGGCTCGCGCAACCTCACCTTCAACGTCGTCGCGCCGGGCTTCGTCGACACCGACATGACCAAGGCGCTCACCGACGAGCAGCGCGAGGGCATCGTCAAGCAGGTGCCGCTCGGCCGGTACGCGCAGCCCGAGGAGATCGCCGCGACGGTGCGGTTCCTCGCCTCGGACGACGCCTCGTACATCACTGGAGCCGTCATCCCGGTTGACGGCGGACTGGGAATGGGTCACTGATCACCATGAGCGGAATTCTCGAGGGCAAGCGCGTCCTGGTCTCCGGTGTGCTGATGGAGTCCTCCATCGCCTTCCACACCGCGAAGCTGGCCCAGGAGCAGGGCGCGGAGATCATCCTGACCGCGTTTCCGCGGCCCACGCTGACCGAGCGCATCGCCAAGAAGCTCCCCAAGCCCGCCAAGGTCATCGAGCTCGACGTCAGCAACGACGAGCACCTCGCACGCCTGGCCGACCTGGTCGGCGAGGAGCTGGGCGGCCTGGACGGCGTCGTGCACTCCATCGGCTTCGCGCCGCAGGACGCGCTCGGCGGCAACTTCCTCAACACGCCGTTCGAGTCCGTGGCCACGGCCATGCACGTCTCGGCGTTCTCCCTGAAGTCGCTGACCATGGCCTGCCTGCCGCTGATGCAGAACGGCGGCTCGGTCGTCGGTCTCACCTTCGACGCGCAGTACGCCTGGCCGCAGTACGACTGGATGGGCCCGGCCAAGGCCGCCCTGGAGGCCACGAGCCGCTACATGGCGCGTGACCTGGGCAAGCAGAACATCCGCTGCAACCTCATCTCGGCCGGCCCCATCGGTTCGATGGCCGCCAAGTCCATCCCGGGCTTCGCCGAACTGGCCTCCGTCTGGGACACCCGCGCCCCCCTGGAGTGGGACCTCAAGGACCCGGAGCCGGCCGGCAAGGGCGTCGTCGCCCTGCTCAGCGACTGGTTCCCGAAGACCACGGGCGAGATCATCCACGTGGACGGCGGTCTGCACGCCATCGGTGCGTGACGCTGCCGCAGTGACCGCTGAGGGGTGAGGGCCCGCGTCCTTTCGGACAAGGGCCCTCACCCCTCACTCGTTCGGCCTACCCGGCCGGGCGGGCGGGACCTGCCACCGCGCACTCTGGAGTACGCGTTCACCACACGCTCCCCTGCCCAGCACGGCCGAGGAGGTCCCCTTGTGCGCCTGCCCCGCAGCCTGGCCTCAGTGACCGTAGCCGTCTGTCTCGTGCTGTCCCTGTCGTACGACGCGATGTCGCACGCGCGCGTGGAGGTACCGCAGGCCGCCGAACCGGAGCCGTTCGGGGCGGCGTGCCGCAGCAGGGTCAACGGCTCCCACGTGATCGCGTACTGCCACAACCCCTATCCGCAGCCCGATCGCGTCAGCCTGCACATCGAGTGCGAGCGCTGGTGGGACGTCGACAGCGACGGCGCCTCGGTCGAGGCGGGGCCCGCGCAGACCGTACGCCTGACCGGCCGCTGCTGGAAGGAGGTCCGCTCGGTGTGGGTCAGCCACCGAAGGGAGCGTTGAACCGGCCCGGGCGGCACAGGAACGGGTAACTCGCGGCCTCCCGGGCGGCGGCCGCCGCGTCGCCCGTGCGGATCGCGTCGACCAGCCGCGCGTGGTCCATGTGCGTCTCCGGCGTCAGCTCCTCGCCGACGTCCTCGCGCAGCCAGTCCCGCAGCACCTCGCCCAGGTCGGCGTACATCGCGGTCATCACGTCGTTGTGGGAGGCGGCCACCACCGCCAGGTGGAAGGTCGCGTCCGCCGTCACGAACGCCTCGGTGTCGCCCGACTCCCACGCCTCCTCGCGGCGCACGAGGAGCGCGTCCAGCTGCTTGAGGTCCTTCTCCGTGCGCCGCTCGGCGGCCAGTCTGGCGGCGGCCGACTCCAGCGTGGAACGCAGCTCGGCGATGTGCCGCGGGTCGGCGTCGGCGAAACGGCGGTGCATCACGCCGGCCAGCTCGCTCGTCGCCACGACGTACGTGCCGGAGCCCTGGCGGATGTCCAGCAGACCGTTGTGCGCGAGCGCGCGGACGGCCTCGCGGACGGTGTTGCGGGCGACGCCCAGCTGCTCGACCAGCTCCGGCTCGGTCGGGATCCGGGCGCCGACCGGCCACTCGCCCGAGGTGATCTGGTTGCGCAGAGCGGCGATGACCTGCTCGGACAGTGCCGACCGGCGGGGATGGCTCAGGGGCATGGCACACCTTCGCACGGGTGGGGCCGGACGGGGCGCCCCGGGGATGGACAACCAATCATCCCATGATTCTATGATGGGCCTCATGGCACGTGAGGAAACCCGGACGAGGAAGTCCGCGACCGTACCCCGTTCGGCCGCGACCGACCCCCAGGAGGCCGTCGGCCCCGAGGGAGCCGCCACGCGCGCGTGGGCGACCCGCCTGGTCGTCGTCGGCATCGTGCTGTCCGCCCTCAACCTCCGCCCCGCCATCACCAGCCTCGGTGCCCTCCTCGAAGAGGTCCGCGACGGCCTCGGCATGAGCGGCAGCGTGGCCGGGCTCCTCACCTCCGTGCCCCCGCTCTGTTTCGCCGTCTTCGGCGTCATGGCCCCCAGGCTCGCCCGCCGGTTCGGAGCGGGCGCGGTGGTGTGCGCGGGCATGGCGGCCATCACCGCGGGCCTGCTCATACGGCCCTACGCGGGCGAGACGGTCGGAACGGCCGGATTCCTGGCGGGCAGTGCCCTGGCACTCATGGGCATAGCGGTCAGCAACGTCCTGATGCCGGTCATCGTCAAGCGCTGGTTCCCCGACCGGGTCGGCTCCATGACCGGCCTCTACTCGATGGCCCTCGCCCTCGGCACCGCGGCCGCCGCCGCGGTGACCGTGCCGATGACCAAGGCGCTCGGCGGGAGCTGGCAGTCCGGGCTCGCGGTGTGGGGGATCCTGGCGGCGGCGGCCGTGCTCCCGTGGGTCCCGCTCGTACGGGACCGGGCCCCCGCGCCGGCCGAGCGGGCCCCCGCGCGCGGGGAGTCGTCGGCCCCGCTGCGGATCACCCGGAGCCGTACCGCCTGGGCGCTCGCCGTCTTCTTCGGGCTCCAGGCCACCGCCGCCTACATCACCATGGGCTGGATGGCGCAGATCTTCCGGGACGCGGGCGTGTCCGCGGGCACGGCAGGTCTGCTGCTGGCCGTCACGATGGTGATGGGCGTGCCGCTGGCCTTCGTCATCCCGCGTATCGCCACCCGGCTGCCGCACCAGGGCCCGATCGTGATCGCCCTCGGCGTCTGCGGCCTCGCCGGATACGCTGGCCTGTACGTCGCCCCGGCCGGCGGCGCCTGGGCCTGGGCCGTCCTGCTCGGCGTCTCCAACTGTGCCTTCCCGCTGGCCCTCACGCTGGTCGGGATGCGGGCCAGGACCGGCGCGGGCGTCGCCCAGCTGTCGGCCTTCGCCCAGAGCACCGGCTATCTGATCTCCATCCCCGGCCCGCTCCTGGTCGGCGTGCTCTACCAGCACAGCGGCGGCTGGGGCCTGCCGATCGCCCTCATGACCGGCCTGATGATCCCGCAGATGCTGGTGGGCGTCCTGGCGGGCCGCGACCGCACGGTCGAGGACGAGGCGGCGCGCTGATCCGCGCGGCAGCCCGCCGGTCCCACCCCCGAGGAGTCGTGGCGGGCGACGGGTGCGAGAATCGCCGTATGCCAGTGCTCGATCCGAACCCCCAGAACGGCCAGAAGAAGATGCTCCTGGTCTTCGGCTCGTTCTTCGCCATCTTCGTGATCATCGCCATCATCGCGACGATCGCCTCGCCGTGAGCCGTGTCCCGCGCGATCGTCCGGCGGGCCGAGGGTGGGGCTGACCCCCCTGTCCCCTAGGGGGCGAGTGTCAGGGTCAACTGGGTGGATCACCGGATGGGTTGACGGCCGGAGATTCCGTAGCTTCGAGAGGTGACCGCGTAAGGCGGGCACGGACGACTCGAAGACGGCGGAGGCACCCATGTCGGCTCCTACGCACACCCGGCCCCACCCCGCGACCCGCGGCGGCGTCGACATCCGGCTGCCCTGGTGGGCCCTCGCACTGCCGACACTCGCCTTCATCGTGCTGCTGGCGATGATCCTGCACCCCACGGACGCCCACGCGGCGTCCGGCGACCCCGCCGTCAGTCACCTCGTCGAGCGCGTACAGCAGCTGATAGCCCGCTGAACACGGCCGGAGCCGCCGGTCAACTCCCTGCGCCTCATGGCCTGTTTCATGCGAAGCTGGATCCTATGAGCGTCGCAGAACCTCGCAGGATTGTCCTCTTCCGGCATGCGAAAGCCGACTGGCCACAGGTGCCCGACCACGAGCGGCCGCTCGCCGAGCGGGGCCGCATGGACGCCGCAGTCGCCGGACGCAAGCTGGCCGACACCGGCATCCCGTTCGACCTGGCCCTGTGCTCCACCGCGACCCGGACCCGCGAGACGTGGAAGCTCGCCGTCCACGAGCTTCCCCACCGGCCGAAAACGGTCTACGAGGAGCGGGTCTACGAAGCCTCGCCCGGCGAGCTGATCGCCCTGCTGAACGAGAACCCCGACGACGCACACACCGTCGTGCTCATCGGCCACAACCCCGGCGTCCAGGGCCTCGCCGACGTCCTGGCCGGCACGGACGAGGGTGACGCCCGCGAGCGGATGAGCAACCGCGGCTTCCCGGCCGCCGCCTTCGCCGTACTGACCTTCGAGGGCTCCTGGAAGTCCCTGGAGCCCGGTGCGGCCACGCTGGTCGACTACTGGGCGCCGTCCGACTGACCTGCTCCTCACGCACGTGGAAGGGCCAGGCACCGCGGTGGTGCCGGGCCCTTCCACGTTGTCCGCGCGGACGGCATCGGCCGCCGGGGCGGGCTCAGTCCTTGTCGTGCGTGTCCGCGGCCTCGACCTCTTCGCGGGTGACGCCCAGCAGGTACAGGACGGTGTCCAGGAACGGCACGTTCACCGCGGTGTGCGCGGCCTGGCGCACCACCGGCTTGGCGTTGAAGGCGACCCCGAGACCGGCCGCATTGAGCATGTCCAGGTCATTGGCACCGTCGCCGATCGCCACGGTCTGCGCCAGCGGTACGCCCGCCTCCGCGGCGAACCGGCGCAGCAGCCGCGCCTTGCCCGCCCGGTCCACGATCTCGCCGGTGACCTTGCCCGTCAGCTTCCCGTCGACGATCTCCAGCGTGTTGGCCTGGGCGAAGTCGAGCCCGAGCCGCTCCTTCAGATCGTCCGTGACCTGCGTGAATCCGCCCGACACGACGCCCACTTGGTAGCCGAGCCGCTTCAGCGTGCGGATCAGGGTGCGCGCGCCCGGCGTCAGCCGCACCTCGCTGCGCACCTTGTCCACCACAGAGGCGTCCAGCCCTTCGAGGAGCGCCACGCGCGCGTGCAGCGACTGCTCGAAGTCCAGCTCACCGCGCATCGCGGCCGCCGTCACCTCGGCGACCTCGTCCTCGCAGCCGGCGTGCGCGGCGAAGAGCTCGATCACCTCGTCCTGGATGAGCGTCGAGTCCACGTCCATGACGACCAGGCGCTGGGCGCGGCGGTGCAGTCCGGCCGCGACGACCGCGACATCGACGCCGAGCGCCGCCGCATCGGTCATCAGGGCGGTGCGCAGCGGCCCGGTCTCCACACCGGACACCGCGAACTCGACCGCGGTCACCGGATACTTGGCGAGCCGGAAGATGCGGTCGATGTTGCCGCCGACCTTCGTGATCCTCGCGGCGACCGCCGCCGTCGCCTCCGCCGTCAGCGGATGCCCCAGCACGGTGACCAGGGAGCGCCCCAGACCGCGCGGACGGTTGTCGCCGAGGCCGGAGATGATCTCGGCCTGCATCTTGATCGACTCGGCCCAGCTGTGGACGGTCGCCCGCAGGTCGCCCTCCAGCCCGCTGGGCGGCGCGGTCACCAGCGCGCACAGCACCATGCGGCCACGGGTGACGACCTGCTCGATGTCGACGACGTCGACGGAGTAGGCGGCAAGGGTGTCGAAGAGTCCGGCCGTGATGCCCGGCCTGTCCTTCCCGAAGATCTTGACGAGAAGGGTGGGGACGTCAGAGGACGAGGTCTGCGAAGCGCTCATGGTGTTCCCACCGTATCCGGCACCCAGTGCCTTCCGCGCCCGAGGTCCGCCTGACGGACACGGAACAATGGGTGACGTACGGATGGCGCCGACCTTGCGCGGCGGCCACGTCTTCGCTGCACACGGCTCTGCGCGCCGCTTCCCGGGAGACGGATCACTGTCGCCCCTCAGGCCTCCCCGGCCCAGGAGGCGGGGGAGGAGGTGGCGGAGGCGGCCGGTCCCCGGATCGCGGTCCGGGCGGCTTCCGGGGCCCCCGCGGCGGCGGCTCGATGGGCCGGGCCACCGTCGGCGCGCCGTACACGTCGTCGCCGGGCGACCGCGGACGCCCGGCGCGACGCGGCTCGTCGGCCGGCCGCGCGTCCTCCGGTTCCCTCAATTCTTCCGGCACCCGCAGATACGGATTGGTCGCCGGGTTCGGCGGCCGGTAGGGCGAGCGGGGAACGTACGGCCCGGACTCGTCGGTGTGCGGCCCATCCGGCTCGCCCGGGTACGGGCCAGGTCCGGCAACCCCACCCGGCGGAGCATGATCGGCCCCTACCGGCCTTACGGCCCCCATGGCACCTACGGCCCCCGGCCCCCACCGCCCGTCACCCAGTGCCGGCGGCGCCGCCCGTTGCCCCGCCGCCCCGGTCGCCCGGGCCAGCAGCGCACCGGCGGCCCCCGCGCCCGCGCCCCACACGGCGCCCAGGAGCAGGGCCATGCCGAGGTGCCCGCGCAGGGCGACTCCCGCGCCGAACGCGTCGAAGCCGAGCACGGACAGGGAGGCGTCCACGGACACCTGCGTCAATGAGGCGAGCAACGGCAAGGTCAGCGCGGTGGCGATGCCCAGCCGCAGCGCACACCGTCCGGCGAAACCGAGAGCACCCGGATCTCGTACGCCCACCGAACCCGGAGCCCCCGCCGATCCCGTATCCACGGCCCCCGCGGAGCCGGCCCCCGCCGAATCCGCGCCCGCAGCCCTCACCGCAACTGCACCCGCATCCGCACCGCCAGGTCCGGCGACCACCCCCACTGGCGTCCGTACAGCCGTCAGCACCCCCGCCAGCAGCATCATCACTGCCGCCGCCACCCCCAGCAGCCACACCCGCCCGTCCAGCTCGGCCAGGCGCCCCAGCGTGACCGACTCGTCGGAGCCGCTGCCCAGCAGGTCGTCCAGGGGGTCCGGCAGCAGGCGGGTCAGCTCGCCGGTCGCCCGGCCGTCCCACGGCACGAACAGGCCGATCGGGATGCCCAGCCACACCCCGTTCGGCGCCCCGAGCAGCGCCGCCCCCGCGATCCGCTTCGGATGGTCGTCACCGACCGCCGCGTACCCCGCCGCCGCGAACCCGGCCGCCACGGCCGTCAGCAGGACCGTGACCAGGGCGGACGCGGCCGGCCGTACGACTCGGTGGACGGCCTCCCAGCCGCGCGGCAGCGGTGTGCGGCGCGAGGCCAGCAGGGCGATCAGCAGGACCCCGGCCGACCAGCCGAGCCCGCCGAGCAGCGTCGGCGCGGTGTCGACGGTGAAGCCGACCGCCGCCTCGGCGTCGACGAGGTCGCCGATCTGGTCGGGCAGCAGCCCACCGATGTCCCCGATGTCGCCCACCCCGGGGATCTCGATGCCGCCGCCCCCGCCGGGCAGGTCGTCGAGCCCCAGGGCGCTCCCGTCGATCGTGATGACATCGTGTCCCGCCCAGGCCAGCCCGCCGAGCATCGCCACGAACAGGGCCACCACCGTGCCCGCGCGCGCGAGAAGTTCAACGGGCGCGACCACAACTCCCCCCGCACGCAGGGACCTTAGGAAGAACCGGGACAGCAGCAGCGCACCGACCAGGCTCACGCCGAGTGGCGTGATCTCGATGGCGGTCGCCGCCTCCGCGCCCGTCAGGCCGAACGCGGACACATCGCCGGACGGTGTGACAGAACCACCCGCCCCAAGAGCCACCACCGCCGCGGTCATGGGCCCGAGTGAGCCCGCCGCATCGGCTTCGAGCAGATGCAGGCCGAGCGCCGCCGTGCCCGCCATCCCGATCAATGCCCAGCTCACAGCGGCGATCGCGGACAGCAGGATGTCTCCCCAGGGCAGCCTCGTGCCTGGTTTCGTGGTCTCGACGCTCCTGGACGCACTCATGGCAGACCCCCCGATCCGCGGCACGGCCCGCTCGCCGCGCATGTCCCCCTCGCGTGGATTACCACTCTCCGGTCCGTTTTCAACCCCGTCAACGGAAACAGCCGAAGCGGGCGTGCGCCTTCTTCACAAGGCCCGACTTTCGGTCAGGGGGCCGAGCCTGAAATAGTTCCCGACGATGTTCGACATCCCTAGACTCCCTGTGATGGGGGTACATCGGGGGACTACTCAGTGGGGCATGGAGTGCCGGAACTCGTACTGGAATTGAATGGACGGACCTGGACGCTCGACGCGTCCAGGCCATACACCCTCGGACGTGATCCGCAGGGGGACGTGGTGCTCGACGACGCGAGAGTGTCGTGGCGGCACGCCACGATCAGCTGGAACGGCCGCAGTTGGGTCATCGAGGACCACGGCAGCACCAACGGCACGTTCGTGCGGGGGCAGCGGATCCACCAGCTGGAGATCGGTGCCGGCTCGGCCGTCCACCTGGGCAACGCGACCGACGGACCGCTGCTCAGCCTGTCCGGCACCGAGGCCGCCGTGGCCTCGCCGCAGGCGCAGCCCCAGCAGCCGTACGCGGCTCAGGGCGCGGGCGCCGGCTGGGCGCAGCAGGCCCCGCCGCAGCAGCAGGACCCGCAGGCCGGCTGGCAGCAGGCCGCACCGCACGTCCCGCAGCAGCAGGGCCCGGCGGACAACTACGCGCAGAAGGCACCCGGTGGTGGCGCGGGGGCGCCGCCGGTCTACGGCGACCGCAGCCCGACCACGTTCCACCAGTTCTCGCTCGGCCGTGTCATGCGCATCGGCCGTGCCCTGGAGAACGACCTGGTCGTTTCCGACCTCCAGGTCTCCCGCCACCACGCGGAGTTCCACGCGACGCCCGACGGCCGCTTCGAGATCCGCGACCTGGGCTCGCACAACGGCACGTACGTCAACGGCCAGCCGATCGCCAAGGGCGGCACCCAGCTACTGGGGCCGAACGACATCGTCGGCGTCGGCCACTCCACGTTCCGCCTGGTCGGGGACCGTCTCGAGGAGTTCGTCGACACCGGTGAGGTCTCCTTCTCGGCCCGCCATCTGACCGTCACGGTCGACGGCGGCAAGCAGATCCTCAAGGACGTCTCCTTCGGCGTCCCGGAGAAGTCGCTGATCGCGGTCATCGGCCCCTCCGGCTCCGGCAAGTCGACGCTCCTGAAGGCGCTCACGGGCTACCGCCCCGCCAACCAGGGTGACGTCCTCTACGACAACCGAAACCTGTACAAGCAGTTCGCCGAGCTGCGCCAGCGCATCGGTCTGGTCCCGCAGGACGACATCCTGCACAAGGAACTGACCGTCAAGAAGGCCCTCAAGTACGCGGCCAAGCTGCGCTTCCCGGCCGACACCACGGCCGCCGAGCGTGACGCCCGGATCGGCGAGGTACTGCGCGAGCTCAAGCTGGACATCCACAAGGAGAAGAAGGTCACCTCCCTCTCCGGTGGCCAGCGCAAGCGCGTCTCCGTGGCCCTGGAACTGCTCACCAAGCCCTCGCTGATCTTCCTGGACGAGCCGACCTCCGGCCTCGACCCGGGCATGGACCGCGACGTCATGCAGCTGCTGCGCGGCCTCGCCGACGACGGCCGTACGGTCCTCGTCGTCACGCACTCCGTGGCCGAACTGGCGATCTGCGACAAACTGCTCGTGATGGCCCCCGGTGGCAGCGTCGCCTACTTCGGCCCGCCGGAGGAGGCGCTGAACTTCTTCGGCTACGACACCTGGGCCGACGTCTTCTCCGCCTTCGAGAACTACCGCGACTACGACTGGGCGGGACGCTGGAAGGGTTCGCAGCACTACCAGATGTACGCCGCGGACATCGACGCCGTTGCACCGCAGTCCGTACAGATGCCGCCGATGCAGGCGATGAGGCCGCCGAAGCCGCAGGGCTGGATGTCCCAGTTCGTCACTCTGGTGCGCCGCTACACCTCGGTGATCGCCTCCGACAAGGGCTTCCTGGCCCTGATGGTGATCCTGCCGGCGGTCCTGGGTGCGGTGAGCCTGCTCATCGACTCCGGCAACAGCCTGCTGCCCAACCCGGCCAACCCCAAGACCGGCCGGATCATCCCGAACGGCACGGCCACCACGGTCCTGCTGATCCTCGCGGTCGGCGCCTGCTTCGCGGGCGCCGCGAACTCCGTCCGTGAGCTGATCAAGGAACGGGTCATCTACGAGCGGGAGCGCGCCACCGGCCTGTCCCGCTCGGCCTACCTGATGTCCAAGGTGTTCGTGCTCGGTGTGATCACGGTGTTCCAGGGCCTGCTGGTCGGCGTCATCGGGTTCGCCAGCCGGGAGATCCCCGAGCAGGGCCTGGTCCTCGGCAGCTCCACCATGATCGAACTCTCCATCCCGATCATGGCGCTGGGCTTCGCCTCGATGATGTTCGGCCTGGTCATCTCGTCGCTGGTGAAGACGGCCGAGAAGACGATGCCGCTGCTGGTCATGTTCGCGATCATCCAGGTCGTGTTCACGGGCTGCCTGTTCACCCTGAACGGCGCGGTCGGCGTCAACGAGTTCTCGTACCTGATGCCGTCGCGCTGGGCGGTCGCCGCCGCGGGCGCCACGCTGGACTTCAACAAGATCAGCCCGCCCAAGGAGGGCGGCGACACCGATCCGCTGTGGGAGCACACCGTCGGCGCCTGGGGCATGGACATGGCCGCTCTGATCATCCTCGGCGTCATCTGCGGCTTCTTCGTGGCCCGCTTCCTGCGCCGCCACGAGCCCGAGGTCATGCGCAAGTGACCACTGTCGTACGACGGTGAAGGGCGGTACCCCGGTGGGGGTGCCGCCCTTCGGCGTGGAAGAGGTCCGCGCGACCTCAGTACGCGCCGTTGACGTTGTCCATCGATCCGTACCTGTCGGCCGCGTAGTTGGCGGCGGCGGTGATGTTGGCGACCGGGTCGTAGATGTTCCAGGACGTGCCCGGGACGTGGTACGTCTTGAAGGTCGGCGGGATGACCTGCAGCAGGCCCTTCGACGGGATGCCGTTGATGGCGTTGATGTCCCAGTTGTTGATCGCGTTCGGGTTGCCCGAGGACTCCCGGAGGATGTTGCGGTGCAGGCCGTTGTACGAGCCCGGGATGCCCTTGGACTTCATGATGTCCAGGGATTCCTTGATCCAGCCGTCGAGGTTGTTGGCGTAGGTCTTGGCCGTGACGGCCTTGACCTGGGCGCGCTTGGCCGACCGGCTCGCGGCCTCCTTCGCCTTGCGCGTCTGCTCGGCCTTCTTCTTGGCGGCGGCCGCGGCGGCGGCCTTCTTCTTCGCGGCCGCATCCGCCTTGGCCTTGGCTGCCGCCTCGGCGTTCTTCTTCGCCTCGGCCTTCTTCTTCGCCTCGGCGGCCTGGCGCTGCAGGCTGTCACTGACGGCGAGCTGCTCGGTGACGCCCGACTTGAGGCCCTTGAGCTGCTCGGACTTGTAGGCCACCGGAGCCGAGACGGCCGCCGCCTCGGAGGTGGTGGTGTGCCCGCTCGGAACCACGGTGAAGGCCACGGAGGCGGCACCGAGGGTGGCGACACCGGCGATGGCGATCTTGTGCGTCCGGGTCAGGGCGCGACTTCGGGGCTTGATGTTCTTGAGCATGCTGTGGGACCTCTTCGAATAGCGCGGAGGTCGCTCGGCGTCCGGTGGGGGACAGGGTGCTTCCGGCACAAACGCCGCGGGAGGAACCCGCGGCGCTGAGCGACGAGAGCAATTCTTAGCGGCCGCAAAATCCGGTGGCAAAGGTGTGACGTACGAAGCTGGGTAGTGGATCGGGGAAGGGCAAAACGGGACAGACCAGAACGTCTGCCCCGTTCACGACGGAGGGGTTTGTCTCCTATTGCACCTAGTACGTGATCTGCGCCCTATGTGCGGGCTCACATCGGCGCGAGGGCGGTCTCACCAAGAGTTGCTGACGCAATGCTCTGCGTGAGGCCCTTCCTGAGGCAGGACGAGGTGCACGTCTCCGAACTCGTGCCACAGGTAGCGCCCACGCAGCGCCTCCTCGTAACCGCGGTCGACCGCCGCCCGTCCGGCGACCGCCTCCAGCATCAGCAGGTGCGACGCCTCCGGCTCGTGCAGCCCGGTCAGCAGCCCGTCCACCACCCGCACCCCGCGCTCCGGGGTCACCACGAGATCGGTCCATCCCGCACGCGCGCGTACGACCCCGTCCGGCCCCGCGGCCGACTCCACCGCCCGCACGGCCGTGGTCCCCACCGCCACGACCCTGCCGTCCCCCGACTGCACGGCGTTGATCAGCCGCGCCGACGCCTCGGGCACCGCGAACCGCTCCGGATACGGCGGCTCGTGCGCCTCCGCCGACGCCACCCCGGTGTGCAGCGTGACCGGCGCGAACTGCACCCCCCGGCTCACCAGCTCCGCCACCAGCCGCGTGGTGAAGGGCCGCGCCGCACTCGGCATCTCCGCACTCCCCGCCCCGTCGGGCGACGGCAGCGCGAACACCGTCTGGTGGACGGACAACGGCTGGTCCCGCTCCGTATAGGAGTAACGAATGGGCCGCCCGTGCTCCCGCAGCACCCCGAGGATGTCCGCCCCCGACGCACGCGCCCACCACAACCGCCCGCTGGGTGCACTGAGCGGCTCCTCCACGACCAGCCGCCCACCCCCGGGCAGCCGCACCCGCGTCCCCGCCGGCCCGCCCGCACGCGCACGCGTGGTGCCCCGCCCGTCGGGATCCCGCAGTTCCACGGCCCACCGCCGGTCGTCCCCGCGGGTGGAGAAGTGCACCACCACACGCGCGTGCCCGATCCGCCCGTCGACGGCCGCCGCCAGTGTGGGCGAGGTGTTCACGACGAGCAGGTCCCCGGCCCGCAGCAACCGGGGGAGCTCCACGAACGCGTGGTGCGACACCTCGGTGCCGCGCGACACGAGCAGTCGTACGGCGTCCCGGTCGAGCCCGGGACCGCGCTGCTCCGCCGGCACCCGCGCCGACAGTTCCTCCGGGACGTGCACCGCCAGCGTCATCGCTCCTCCAGCAGAGCGGGAGCCGCGTAGCGCCCGCTCGCGGGCCGCTCCTCCAGCAGCCGCAGGAACGCCGGGACCACTCCCACCGGCTCCGGCCGCGGATCCGTGTCCTCCGGTACGGCGGCCGCGTACAGGTCGGTCGCCATGTCGCCGGGGTCGACCGCCCAGACGCGCAGCCCGGGCTCCTCCTCGCCCAGTACCGCCGCGAGATGGTCCAGGGCGGCCTTGGACGCCCCGTAGCCGCCCCAGGTCTCGTACGCCTCGACGGCCGCGTCCGAGCTGATCGCGATCACCGTGCCCGCCTCGGAGGCCCGCAACAGCGGCAGCGCCTCCTGGACGAGGCCCAGCGGGGCCACCGCATTGACCTCCAGCGCCCGCCGCAGCCCTTCCACGGGCAGCTTCTCCAGCCGCACCAGCGGTTCGGCACCCAGCGCACTCGCGTTGTTCACCAGCAGGTCGACGCCGCCCAGCTTCCACGCCGCCGCCACCAGCTCGCTCCGGTGCCCGCCGTCGGTGACGTCCCCCGGGAGGGCCGTCACCCGCGTCCCGTGCCGGGAGACAACCCGCGCCGCCTCCGTGAGGCCCTGAGCGCCTCTGGCGTCGAGCACCAGGTCCCAGCCCCGCGCGGCCAGGGCGTCGGCCAGCGCCCGCCCCAGTCCCTTCGAGGCCCCCGTGATGATCGCTACCGGCATGACACACGTCCCCTCGTCCTCGACGCCGCCTGATCGGCGTGCTCCCAACGTAGGAACCGGGCCCTGGTCACCGCCTCGGACGCGGGCCGCAGAGCGGTGAGGCCCTTCGCCCTAGGACTCGAGGCCCAGGAGACGGCCGCCACAGGTCGGATACGGACTGTCACACCCCGCCGGTACCGTGAGGGCATGAGTCAAGGCCCCCGGTCCGGCCTCGCCGCGGTCAGCACCGCGCTGCTGGCCATGAGCAGGCACCTCGAGGTGCGCGACGTCCTCAAGACGATCGTCGCCTCGGCCCGTGAGCTGCTCGACGCGCAGTACGCCGCGCTGGGGGTGCCCGACGACCACGGCGGCTTCGCCCAGTTCGTGGTCGACGGCGTCAGCGAGGAGCAGTGGCGGGCCATCGGCCCCCTCCCGCGCCAGCACGGCATCCTCGCCGCGATGCTGCACGAGGCCAGGCCCGAGCGGCTCGCCGACGTGCGCAAGGACCCCCGCTTCGAGGGCTGGCCGTCCGCCCACCCCGACATGTCCGACTTCCTGGGCCTGCCGATCCGCGACGGCGACGAGATCATCGGCGCGCTGTTCCTGGCCAACAAGAACTGCCCGAAGCCGGAAGGCGGCTGCGGCTTCACCGAGGACGACGAGGAACTCCTGTCGATCCTCGCCCAGCACGCCGCGATCGCCCTCACCAACGCCCGCCTCTACGAACGCAGCCGCGAGCTCACGATCGCCGAGGAGCGCTCCCGGCTCGCCCACGAACTGCACGACGCCGTCAGCCAGAAGCTGTTCTCCCTGCGCCTGACCGCCCAGGCCGCCGCCGCCCTGGTGGACCGGGACCCGTCCCGCGCCAAGGGCGAACTGCAGCAGGTGGCCGTACTCGCCGCGGAGGCCGCCGACGAACTGCGCGCGGCGGTCGTCGAGCTGCGTCCCGCGGCACTCGACGAGGACGGCCTCGTCGCGACCCTCCGCACCCACATCCACGTACTGGACCGCGCCCACACCGCGCGCGTGACCTTCGTCGGCCGCGGGGTTCGCGCCCTGCCCGCCGCCCAGGAGGAGGCGGTGCTGCGCGTCGCCCAGGAGGCCCTGCACAACGCCCTGCGGCACTCGGGCGCCGAGCACGTCGACGTGACCCTGGACCGGCGCGGCGGCGGAGCCGTCCTGCGGGTGACGGACGACGGCAGCGGCTTCGACCCCCAGGGGATACGCCGCGCGGGCCGCCACCTGGGCCTGGTCTCCATGCGGGACCGGGCGAGCGGCGTCGGCGGCGCACTGTCCGTGGAATCGGCGCCCGGCAAGGGCACCACGATCGAGCTGGAGGTCCCCGGTGGCTGACGCAATCAAGGTGCTGCTCGTCGACGACCACCAAGTGGTCCGCCGGGGCCTGCGCACGTTCCTCGAAGTACAGGACGACATCGAGGTCGTGGGGGAGGCGGCCGACGGCGCCGAAGGCGTCGCCCGCGCCGAGGAGCTGAAACCCGACGTCGTCCTCATGGACGTCAAGATGCCGGGCATGGACGGCGTCGACGCGCTGCGCAAGCTCCGCGAACTGAACAACCCCGCGCGCGTGCTGATCGTCACCAGCTTCACCGAACAGCGCACGGTCGTCCCGGCGCTGCGCGCGGGCGCCGCGGGGTACGTCTACAAGGACGTCGACCCCGACGCCCTGGCGGGCGCCATCCGCTCCGTCCACGCCGGACACATCCTGCTCCAACCCGAGGTCGCGGGCGCGCTGTTGTCGCAGGAGCAGAACAACTCCGGCCAGGGCAGAGGCGGTTCGCTCACCGAGCGGGAGCGTGAGGTGCTCGGGCTGATAGCGGACGGCCGTTCCAACCGTGAGATCGCCCGCGCGCTGGTCCTGTCCGAGAAGACCGTCAAGACGCACGTCTCGAACATCCTGATGAAGCTCGACCTGTCGGACCGCACCCAGGCCGCCCTGTGGGCCGTACGCCATGGCGTGACCGGTTGAAACGCTCTCCGTAGGACGTGACCGACGGCAATATGGAGCGTTCCCCTCCGGAATGAGATTCATACCGTCGTGGGAATGTCCCCCGGATGGCGCATCCTTTGGTGATCCCCGCCGTTCTCCAGTGCGTGCTGCGGCGACTGCCGCGGCAATCGCTAGGAGGGGTCAGAAGTGAAGAACCTGAAGAAGGCAGCGGCCGTGACGATGGTGGCCGGCGGGCTCATCGCCGCCAGTGCCGGAATGGCTTCCGCCACCGACGGCGCGCACGCCGACGGCAAGGCCGTGGGCTCGCCGGGCGTCGTCTCGGGCAACCTCGTCCAGGCCCCGGTGCACGTCCCGGTGAACGCGGTCGGCAACAGCGTGAACGTCATCGGTGTGCTGAACCCCGCCTTCGGCAACCTGGGCATCAACCACTGACGCCAGTCGCCGAGCAGGTCATGACTTCGGTCTCCCGGGGGGTTCCCCGGGAGGCCGGTCTGTTTGTCGCTCGAATGATCCGAACGGGCCGTTGGGCTCGAATCCCCGTACCGTTCCGGAACTCCTCCGCGTTGACCAGCGCACGACCCGCGGCCGGGTCGGACACGCAAACGCAGGAGGAACGCTTCTCATGAACATCGCCAAGAAGGCCGCCGTGGCCCTCACCGTCGCCGGTATCGCCGCCGGCGCCTCCGCCGGTGCCGCTGTCGCCGACGCGGGTGCCGACGGCAAGGCCGTGGGCTCGCCGGGCGTCGGCTCGGGCAACGTGGTCCAGGCCCCCGTCCACGTTCCGGTGAACGTCTGCGGCAACACCGTGAACGTCATCGCGCTGCTGAACCCCACGTTCGGCAACGTCTGCGTCAACGACTGACCTCACACGGCCGACGAGAGGCCCCGCGAGTCGACGACGACTCGCGGGGCCTGCTCGTTCAGGCCGACAGGCCGCACGCACCCCGAGCACGCACGACCGTCACCGGAACACACCCGAGGCGCTCAGCGAACGCCGCGCTCCCGCTCCTCCACATACGCGTTGTACGCGGCCACCTGCGCCCGCCGAGCCGTCCGCTCCACCGGACGCAGCGCCTGAGCCCTCGCCGCCATCTCGCCGGAGCTCACCGCACCCCCGTGCCCGTTCTCGTACGCCAGCGACACCAGCAGCCCCACCCGCTGCGCCAGCTCCAGCACCCGCACCGCCCGCGGCGGATACCCCGGAGCCAGCACCTCCCGCCACCGCTCGGCCCGCGCCCGATACGCATCGATCGCGGCCTCGGCCACCGGCCCCGACCCGGCGACGTCCAGTCGCGTCAGCACCTCGGTCGCATCCCGCAGCGCCTCCGCCAGCTCCCGCTCGGCCTCCCCGAGCGAGGGCACATCGGCCGGCGGCGCCTCCCGCACGGCGAGGCAGTGCCACACGACCTCGACATGGACATCGCCGGCGGGCCCGGCCTCGTACACCTCCGGCACCAACCCGAGCGCGGCGCCATGACAGATCACCGCCTCCTCGGCCTCCAGCGCCCGCGCGTTGAACTCCGGCGGCCCGCTCAGCCCCAGCGGATGCCCGGGCGCGGGCAGCGCGACCCGCAGCCCCGTGACCCCGAGCGACCGCAGCCGTCCCAGCGCGAGCGTGAGACCGACGGGCGCCGGCTCGCCCGGCAACCCCTCCACCCGGTGCACCGCGTCCCCGCCGACGATCGCGAGTACGGCGTCGTCAGGAGAGACAAGTCCGGCCAACAGGGCATTTCCCCAAGCGGCAAGCTGTCCAGAGCGTGGTTCCGAAAGCATGCCTCCACCCTAAGGACCGGACCGATGGAATGGAGCGGCCGACCGGTGGCGTAGATTTCCTTGAGGGCTGCGCCCACCGGCGCGGCGGACGAGCCACTGGCGAACGCGACAGCCGAGACCGGCCACACTGCAAGGGGAGACAACGCGCTCATGAGCGATGTTCTGGAGCTTCAGGACGTATCCGTGGTCCGGGAGGGCCGGGCTCTGGTGGACCAGGTCTCCTGGTCGGTGAAGGAGGGCGAGCGCTGGGTCATCCTCGGTCCGAACGGCGCCGGCAAGACCACCCTCCTGAACGTCGCGTCCAGCTACCTCTACCCCAGCCAGGGCACCGCCACCATCCTCGGCGAGACCCTCGGCAAGCCCGGCACCGACGTCTTCGAACTGCGCCCGCGCATCGGCATGGCCGGCATCGCCATGGCCGACAAGCTGCCCAAGCGCCAGACCGTCCTGCAGACCGTGCTCACCGCCGCGTACGGCATGACCGCCGGCTGGCAGGAGGAGTACGAGGAGATCGACGAGCAGCGCGCCCGCGCCTTCCTCGACCGCCTCGGCATGAGCGAGTACCTCGACCGCAAGTTCGGCACCCTCTCCGAGGGCGAGCGCAAGCGCACCCTGATCGCCCGCGCCCTGATGACCGACCCCGAGCTGCTGCTCCTCGACGAGCCCGCCGCCGGGCTCGACCTCGGCGGCCGCGAGGACCTCGTACGCCGTCTCGGCCGCCTCGCGCGCGACCCGATCGCCCCCTCGATGCTCATGGTCACCCACCACGTCGAGGAGATCGCCCCCGGCTTCACCCACGTTCTGATGATCCGTCAGGGCAAGGTTCTCGCCGCCGGCCCGCTGGAGCTCGAACTCACCTCCCGCAACCTCTCCCTCTGCTTCGGCCTGCCCCTCGTCGTCGAACAGGTCGGCGAGCGCTGGACCGCACAGGGCCTCCCGATGGCCTGACTCCGCGAACTCCCTGGGTAATAAGCCTCTTCGAGACTCCGGCGCCCTGTCGGAGGCGGTACTTGGGGACCTACCATGACCATGTGAACGACATCGACGCATGGGTGTGGTGGCTCGTCGGCGCGGTAGCGCTCGGAATCCCGCTCGTGGTGACCGCGATGCCGGAGCTGGGCATGCTCGCGGTCGGCGCCGCCGCAGGGGCCCTCACGGCCGCAGCCGGCGGGGGCATCACCGCCCAAGTACTCGTTTTCGCCGCCGTATCGGTCGCCCTGATCGCGGTCGTACGGCCCATCGCCGCCCGGCACCGCTCGCAACGCCCCCAACACGCCACCGGCGTTGAGGCGTTGAAGGGCAGACAAGCCGTCGTGCTGGAGCGCGTCGACCGCTCCGGCGGCCGGATCAAGCTCTCCGGCGAGGTCTGGTCGGCCCGTTCCCTCGCCACCGACCGTGCCTACGAAGTGGGCGAGGAAGTGGACGTCGTGGAGATCGAGGGTGCAACGGCGATCGTCATGTGACCTCGTAGGACGCAGGCATGACGTAACTGAACCGAACGCCCCACGAGGCACCCGACGGTCTGACACACTCGACCAGCAAGATCTTCAACAGACATAAGATCTTCCAAAAGCGCCGAGGCGGAGAAGGGTACGGGGAGCACGATGGAACCGGTCATCATCGTCTTGATCATCCTGGTGGTGTTGGTCTTCATCGCCCTGATCAAGACGATCCAGGTCATCCCACAGGCGAGCGCCGCGATCGTGGAGCGCTTCGGGCGCTACACGCGGACGCTCAACGCGGGCCTCAACATCGTCGTCCCGTTCATCGACACCATCCGCAACCGCATCGACCTTCGCGAACAGGTCGTCCCGTTCCCGCCCCAGCCGGTGATCACCCAGGACAACCTGGTCGTGAACATCGACACCGTCATCTACTACCAGGTGACCGACGCCCGGGCCGCGACCTACGAAGTCGCCAGCTACATCCAGGCGATCGAGCAGCTCACCGTCACCACGCTCCGCAACATCATCGGCGGCATGGACCTGGAGCGGACCCTCACCTCACGCGAGGAGATCAACGCGGCGCTGCGCGGCGTCCTCGACGAGGCCACCGGCAAGTGGGGCATCCGCGTCAACCGCGTGGAACTGAAGGCCATCGAGCCGCCGACCTCCATCCAGGACTCGATGGAGAAGCAGATGCGCGCCGACCGTGACAAGCGCGCCGCCATCCTCACCGCGGAAGGTACGCGCCAGGCAGCCATCCTCACCGCCGAAGGCGAGAAGCAGTCCCAGATCCTGCGCGCCGAGGGCGAGGCCAAGGCCGCCGCCCTGCGCGCCGAGGGCGAGGCCCAGGCCGTCCGTACGGTCTTCGAGGCGATCCACGCCGGCGACGCGGACCAGAAGCTCCTCTCCTACCAGTACCTCCAGATGCTCCCGAAGATCGCCGAAGGCGACGCCAACAAGCTCTGGATCGTCCCCAGCGAAATCGGCGACGCCCTCAAGGGCCTGTCCGGCGCCATGGGCAACTTCGGCAACCTGGGCGGGGGTTCAGGCGGTGGAGGCAACTCCGGCAACGGTGACTCGGGCACCGAACGCCGCGAGAAGCCGTCGATCGACTGACGACGAGGACCGCGTACGAGACTGGGGCCCACCTCCACGGAGGTGGGCCCCAGTCTCGTACGCGACTAAGGGGTCCTTTCACTATGAGCGTCCGATCAGGTCGCGTGGTCTGGTGCCGTGCATCGCAAGGCGCCGGAGCGGCCGCGATGGGGGTCCCCCC